>JAFQHB010000055.1 GCA_017398165.1 Bacillota bacterium | reverse complement strand
GCTCGTGCAGCGCCGATGCCAGCCCTGCAAGGGCGCAGCATCCAGCCTGCACGAGCGAGGTAAAAACTTTCAATAAAAGGGTGGCAAGGAGCCCCGACAGGGGCGGAAGTGCCCGCCTGCCTGTACTCGAATGAGTGTGCCCGTAAGGGTGAAAGGGTAGCGGGTGGGATGTACCAACAGAAGTGGCGCGTGGTACTCCCCACAAAAACATATAAGTTTCAATTAAATAAGTATCACAAAACATATGGATATCAGCGTGATTTGCGGCAGCGGTATCGGGCAGATGCTGCCGTAATCAGGCAGGATACTGCCCCCGCCCGAATGCTGGCAAAAGCGCTGACAGCCGAAAAAACGCGCATAAAACAGTTTGTGGGCGAACCGGCTGTATACCGCCTGTTTCAGGCAAATTCCGACAAAACACCTGCCAAAGCGAGCGGTAAAAATGGGAAAAACCGCTTGACAAAAATACAGGGGCATATTATAATTATCAGGTATTCAAGATAAATCTTGTATTCGCTGCGGGGTCTGATAGTCCCCCGGTGGAGGTTGTTTTTTCTCTGGGTACAAAATATAACTAATGGAGGTACCCACCAATGGCTAAAGGTACAGTTAAATGGTTCAACGCTGAAAAAGGCTATGGCTTCATTGCTAATGACGAAGGCGGCGATGATCTGTTTGTACATTTCTCGGCTATTCAGGTGAACGGCTACAAAACCCTCGAAGAAGGTCAGAAAGTGACTTTCGATGTGGAGACCGATCCCAAGAATGCTAACAAGCTGAGAGCGGCCAACGTTATTCCCGAATAAGCCCTGTCTGTGTGATACAGCGTGGCGCAGTCCGAAAGCGTTTGCCCTATTTGAAACAGAAACAGAGAGACGAATCCCTTGCAGGGGGATTCGTCTTTTTTGTGTTTTGGGGGCTGCTAAGTGCGGGCGGCGGATCAAAAATGATGGACAGGGGCATCAGAAAATCGTGCTCCAGCTTAGTGTGTTGGCTTCTACCGGGGCCTGGGCGAAGTAGCGCAGCAGTTGGAGCTGATTGTAGGCGTCTTCGCTCTGGCGGCGCTGCAGGAAAGCCCCCAGACTGAGCATAGCGGTGTCGATATTGGCGACGTCCTGGTGGCTGTTCAGCCCCAGCCAGCAGCGGCGGGTGCGCTGCCAGTCGGCGTTCAGTTCCTGCCATTGTTTATCGGCCCGCTGCCAATCGTCGCTTTGTATTGAGGCCGCCAGAGAATCCAGCGGCTGCTGCATATTCTGCACACTGTGGCTGAGGTAACCCTCGCCCCACATACACAGGGCGATCGTCAGCAGGCTGGTCAGCAGCAGCCACAATGTCATCTTCTGGGTGACGGATACGTGGCGGCCGGTGGTGTGTTGCTTTGCTTGCGTATTCATATTGCGTTCCTCCCGGTGGGTTAGTGACGTGGCTGATCGGCAGGTGGCGGGGTGTGGCCACGGCCGGAGCCCGTCGGTGCGCCGTTGGCACCCTCGCGTATCGGGGCGGGGCTGCCGGCAGAGCCGCTTTTTAGCTGGCAGAAGATATGGCCGTCTTTATCCACGCTGAGGAAGAAAACATCGGCGGCATCGGGGATGCTGTACTGGCGCAGCTTTTTCTGCAGCCAGGCCATATCGTGACCGGTTTTCTGCAGGTGGTGCTGCTGGATATGGCCATCGATGATGATGGATACCGCGGGGGCATCCTGCGGCACACGCAGGTTGATATCAGAAGGTTGCAGCGGGCGTTTATCGGCGCGGGGCAGTATGCTGAGCTGGCCGTTAGTCTCCATCAGGGCGTATTCGATCTCGGATACGTCAAAGTATCCCTTGGCGCGGAGCTGCTCCAGCAGATCGTTGGTATTCAGGCGCAGGCGGCGCATTTCTTCTTCCAATATCTCGCCGCCCTGGATGATGAACGCCGGGCGGCCGCAGACTATCAGGCGGAAACGCTCGCTTTTCAGATTCAGCAGGGCGATGACGATTTGCAGTATGGTTATGGTGATGATAGGCAGCAGGCTGTTTAGCAGCGGCAGGCCGTTATCCTGCACGCCTATAGTGGCCATCTCGGAGATTATCAGGATGACGACCAGCTCGAAAGGCTGGAGCTGACCGATCTGGCGTTTGCCCATCACCCGCATGGATATCATAGTGATGACGTAGAGAATGGCGGTTCTTATCATTAAAAGCAGCATAGGCTCCTCCCCGGACAGTGCGGCATTTGCGGTCAGTTTGGGATTAGTGTGCACTGCGGTCGGTTTTTTATGCGTGTGTATAATTCTGCTGCGGGCTGCCAGAATATACGCCGAGACTAAAAGCGCGCTATCGGTGCGACTGATAAAGGAGAGTGTATTTTAATGTCAAGAGTTGATTCGGCTGCCGAGCGGCAGCAGGCCAAAGAGCAGGTATACCAGAACCTGCAGAAGAACGCCGCCCCGCCCCGGCATCTGCTGCGCAACTGCCTGAATGCCTTCTGGACGGGCGGGCTGATCTGCCTGCTGGCGCAGGGTGTGCAATCCTGGCTGCTGACGCAGGGCTTTAATACCGAGAACGTGGGCGCGCCGACATCTGCGGTGATGATATTTCTGGCGGTGATATTGACAAGCTGCGGCGTATATGACCGTATCTCGCAGTTTGCCGGGGCAGGCACGGCGGTGCCGATCACCGGTTTTGCCAACAGTATGTGCTCGGCCGCGCTGGAGTACCGCAGCGAGGGCTTCGTGCTGGGTGTGGGCGGTAATATGTTCAAGGTCGCCGGGCCGGTCATCGTTTTTGGCGCGGTGAGTGCCTTTATCGCGGCGATAGCGGCGGCACTGTGGTATACCTTGGGCGGGGGTGCGATATGAGTGTACTGCGTGCCGGACGGCAGACCTGGGTATTCGACCCTGCCCCGGGCTTGCTGGGCGCCGGGGCAGTGGCGGGCAAGCGCGAGGGTGAGGGCCCGCTGGCCGGGGATTTTGATGTTATCCATAAAGACCCGTACGTCGGGCAAAAGAGCTTTGAGGCCGCCGAGCAAAAGCTGCTGGAGGAAGCCTGCAATCTGGCAGTGCGCCACAGCGGACGCGGGCGGGATGAGATAGACCTGCATTTCTCGGGCGATCTGATGAATCAGATAACCAGCAGCAGCTTTACCGCACGGTCGCTGGGGATACCTTACGTCGGGCTTTTCGGTGCCTGCTCGACATCGGTGGAGTCGCTGGCGATGGGCGCTCTGGCAGTGGCATCGGGGGCGGCACGTCTGGCGCTGTGCTCGACGTCCAGCCACACCAATGCCGCCGAAAAGCAATTCCGCTACCCTAACGAGTACGGCTCGCAAAAGAACGGTACTACGCAGATAACAGTGACCGGGGCGGGGGCTTTCGTATTAGGACAGCCGGGGGCGGATGCCGTGCCGGTGGTGACCTCGGCGACTATCGGGCGGGTGGTGGATCTGAATGTGACCGATGCTTTCAATATGGGGGCGGCGATGGCGCCGGCGGCGTGTGATTGTCTGCTGGCCCACCTGCGGGAGCGTAATATTCGCCCCGATCATTATGATCTGATACTGACAGGTGATCTCGGCTGGGTAGGCAGCACGCTGCTGCACGATCTGCTGGCGGCAGAGGGGATATTTCTGCCGCAGAATCTGCACAAGGACGCCGGCAAGATGATATTCCACCCGGCGGAGAAAAATCTGGCCGGCGGCTCGGGCTGCGGCTGTATGGCGGTGACTGCGGCCGGGCATATCCGGCGCGAGATGGCACGCGGCAGTCTGCGCCGGGTGCTGCTGATCGCCACCGGGGCGCTGCTCTCGCCGCTGAGCGTACAGCAAAAGCAGAGCATACCCGGTATCGCGCACGCCATCAGCTGGGAGGTGCTGTGATGGATTATGTATGGGCTTTCGTAATCGGCGGCCTGCTGTGTGTTGTGGGTCAGTTGATGCTGGATGTGCTGCGCCTGACCCCGGCGCATACTATGGTGAGCTTCGTTATCGTTGGGTCGGTGCTGGGGGCACTGGGCTGGTGGCAGCCGGTGGTGGAGTTCGCCGGGGCCGGTGCGACCACCCCGATCATCAATTTTGGGGCGTCGCTGGTAAAGGGTGCTATGCAGGAGTTTTTCACCAATGGTTGGATCGGCCTGCTGACAGGTATTTTTGAGGTAACGGGGGCGGGTGTGTCCTCAGCGATAATTTTCTCGTTTATTGCGGCGATCTTTTGCCGGGCGAAGTCTTAGGGTTTTTGCGTGCCCGTCTGCCGTGCGGTAAGTCGGCAACGGAGGTGCCGGGGCGGTTTTGCCGCCCGGGAGGGAGAAAAAAGCACCGTACAGCGTGAGAAACTGTACGGTGCTTTTGCAGTTTGTGTTAAGAAAAATCTTAGTGGTGGAAAAGGCGAATACCGGTGAATGCCATAGCGATGTTGTATTTATCGCAGGTCTCGATGACGTTATCATCGCGGACGGAGCCGCCGGTCTGGGCGATGAATTCCACGCCGCTCTTGTGGGCGCGCTCGATATTATCACCAAAGGGGAAGAAAGCATCGGAGGCCAGTGCCACGCCGGAGAGCTGATCCAGCCAGGCGCGTTTTTCCTCTCTGGTCAGCGGCTCGGGGCGGGTGGTGAAGAACTGCTGCCATACGCCCTCGGCCAGTACGTCCTCCCATTCCTCGGAGATATAGACATCGATGGTGTTGTCACGGTCAGGACGGCGGATGCCTTCTTTGAAAGGCAGTGCCAGTACCTTGGGATGCTGGCGCATAAACCAGGTGTCGGCTTTATTACCGGCCAGTCTGGTGCAGTGAATACGGGACTGCTGACCGGCGCCGATGCCGATGGCCTGGCCGTCCTTGGCGTAGCAAACCGAGTTGGACTGGGTATATTTCAGGGTGATGAGGGCGATGATCAGGTCGCGGGCAGCCGCCTCGGTGATGGTCTGATTTTTGGTGGGGCGTTCTGCCAGCACCGATTCGTCGATCACGATGTCGTTGCGGCGCTGCTCAAAGGTGATGCCAAAGACTTCTTTAGTCTCCAGCTCGTCCGGCTGCCAGTTTTCGTCCATCTGGATGACGAGGTATGTGCCCTTGCGCTTTTGGCGCAGGATCTCCAGTGCTTTTTCCGAATAAGAGGGGGCGATAACGCCGTCGGAAACCTCGCGCAGCAGGAAGGATGCGGTCTGTTCGTCACATTCCTCGGAGAGGGCGACGAAATCGCCGTAAGAGGACATACGGTCGGCGCCGCGGGCGCGGATATAGGCGGTGGCCAGCGGCGAGAGCTCTACGCCCTCGACGAAATATATTTTCTGCAGGGTCTCATCCAGCGGTACGGCGACGGCAGCACCGGCGGGGCTGACGTGTTTGAAAGATGCTGCGGCGGCAAGGCCGGTGGCGGCTTTCAGCTCTTTTACCAACTGCCAGCTATTGAAAGCATCCAGCAGGTTGATGTAGCCGGGTTTGCCGTTTAATACCGTAAAGGGCAGGGCTTCGCGGTCGGTAAAGACGCGGGCCGGTTTTTGGTTGGGGTTGCAGCCGTATTTCAGGGTCAATTCTTGCATAATGAAAACTCCTTTGGTGTGGTATTGTATTTTAGCGTGTGTTACGGGTGTATTACAGTAATTCAGCCGATGGTTTGCTCCGGCAGGGATAGTGTCTGCGATGTCTGCAGCGGCCGGGGCAGGGTGACTATACCTTCGCGCCGGCGGTATTGCAGGTATTTCTGCAGATACATTTTGTTGGCAAAGGCCAAAGTGACGCAATATATCAGCTCGCCCTCGGGCAGGCTGCTGGTACGCATATTGCCGGCCATACCCTGCATAAAGACGCTCTGCAGCGAGGCCTCCAGTGCATCGCAGAAGTAATCATAGGCCTGCTGCAGCGGGCAGGTGGATATTTGCAGCTCAATGAGCTGGCAGATATCCGAAAGCGGCAATACCTGTTTGAGGATGCATACCGTCATCAGATAGGCCAGATGCTCGCAAGAGTAGCGTTTTTTCTTGGGCGGCATCACTACGCCCTGTTTGACGTAATTATTGACCATAGTGGAGGTAATGAGCTTTTCCTTATCGTTGAGGGCAAAGGGGCGCAGAGCTTCCTCCAGAATTGTCAGCACCTGATCCATATAAAGCTCAATACGGGGGAACTCCTGATAGCGCGGACAATGATAGGCCAGCATCTCGTGGCTGGCGGCGTCATCCCGAAAGTCCTGCATAAGCAACCTCACCTCTATCACGATATGATGTACGCCGATAATGCCGATACGGCAATAATGGCGATAAATAATAATGGCAATAATATAGATATATCTTAGCAGGATAAACGGGGGTTGTCAATTTGCCTTCGGTTTTTTGCAGGCGGGCAGGTAAAAAAATTTTCCTGATTGCGGCGAAAAGGCGGTTGTTGTTTATACAGGGTTTATAAAAGCAGGTTATTATATACTCGTAGCTTGTGAGTGTATAGTGCTTGAGGGAAGCACTGCGAGCTTCTTGGGAGGTGGTTTTATCGAGAGTTGACTGACGAATATCCTGAATTAAAAATTGATTTGATTTCCTTTTTTGTAAAATTTTGATTCTTCACGTTTTGTAAACTTTTATGAGTTGACTTATCTGATAAAAATTGTTTTTCATCTTAAATTGTTTTTCATTATTACAACCAAAGTCCTGATATAAATAACCGAATAAGGGCCGGAGGATAGCAGACCTCCGGCTCTTTTTGCATATATTTTCGGTCGTTATTTCATCACTTGCCGGTCCTGGGGACGCCCAAGGGCTTGTAATCGGCGGCGGCGGAGTGTAAAATATAATAGATGAAGTATCGATTTGATTCGGGGCTGCCGTGCTGCCCCGTACAGGTCGGTTTTTGCTCCATACGCATATGGCTGACGCATTGATCTGCGGCTCGGCAGCCAGGCATATACGCCCGGGCAGGCCGGTGGCGGCAAAACAAACTCTTCATCCTTTTTATACCAAATCGGGTCGGGGGAAAGCTGACGTGTTATTTTCCAGCATTGAGTTCTTGTGCGGGTTTTTGCCGCTGACGCTGCTGATATATTATTTATTGCCGTGGCGCACTGTGCGTAACCGGTTTTTATTGCTGATGAGTCTGATCTTTTATGCCTGGGGCGAGCCGCTGTACGTGCTGCTGATGATGGCCTGTATCTGCGGCAACTGGGCTTTTGGTCTGCTGGCCGGGCGTTGGCGGGGCGAGAAGCGGGGTATGCTGCTGCTGGCGGCGATGCTGGTCTTTGATCTGGGTCTGCTGGCGGTTTTTAAGTATGCCGGGTTTGCGGTGAGTACTGTCAATTCTCTGCTGGGGCTGGCACTGCCGGTGCCGCGGGTGGTGCTGCCTATCGGTATATCGTTTTTTATCTTTCAGGGGATATCCTACGTTATCGATGTATGGCGCGGCGAAGCCGAACAGCGCAGAAACGTGTTGGACGTCGGCCTGTATATTGCTTTCTTCCCGCAGCTTATCGCCGGGCCTATCGTGAGGTATAATACCATCGCAGCCGAGATATCCGGCCGCCGGGAGACCTGGGATGATTTCGTATCGGGTATCGAGCTTTTTATCATCGGTCTGGGCAAGAAAGTGCTGCTGGCGAATAATTTTGCCATCGCAGCGGACAAGATCTTTGACACCGGCGGCTATGAGAGTATCTCCATCGGTGCGGCGTGGGTCGGTGCGGCGGCTTATACGCTGCAGATATATTTTGATTTCGGCGGGTATTCGGATATGGCGGTAGGCCTTGGGCGGATGTTTGGCTTTCACTTCCTGCCGAATTTCAATTATCCGTATATCGCCCGCTCGGTGACGGATTTCTGGCGGCGGTGGCATATGTCGCTCTCGCAGTGGTTTCGGGATTACGTCTACATACCTCTGGGCGGCAACCGCAGGGGTACGGCGCGGATGCTGCTGAATCTGCTGGCCGTCTGGCTGCTGACCGGATTGTGGCACGGTGCGAACTGGACTTTCGTGCTGTGGGGTTTGTATTATTTCGTATTCCTGGTGGCAGAGAAGCTGACCGGTCTGGCCAAAGTATTGCCGCGGCTGCCGCTCATCAGTAATCTGCTGGTGCTGGTGATCGTGATGATCGGCTGGGTGCTTTTCCGCGCGCCCGATGTTGATGCGGCCTTTGCCTATATCGGCGCGATGTTCGGCGTCTTCGGCAATCCGCCGGTGGATGAGACTTTCTTCTTCCAGACGTCGGAGAATGCGGTGCATTTCCTGATCGCGGCGGTGGCGTGTGTGCCGGTGCTGCCGGCGCTGGGGCGGCGGCTGGCCGCTGTCGGTATCGTGCCGGGTCAGGGGGTCGGCGGCCGGGTGCTCGGTATGGCGCGGGATGTTTTGCTGCTGCTGATATTGCTGCTGGCGCTGGCTTCATTGGCCAAGGGCAGCTATAATCCGTTTATTTATTTCAATTTCTGATGTGCAGGCTGATACAATAAGGAGGTGGCTTGCCGCTATGCAGGATAAAAAACGCCGATGGTTTTTGCCGGTGGCCTTTCTGACGCTGATATTCGGTCTGGGCGTGGGTACTTTTGGGCTGCACGCCGGGGATTATGCGGCGGATGCGGCTTATGTGCAGGCGAATTATCAGGTGCCGGTGTATCAGCGTGCCGAGGCACTGGTGGAACGCTGGACGGCGACTGCCGCCGATAATATGCCGGGGCGCGAGGCTCTGGTGGAGTTGGATGGCCTGAGCCGCCGTCTGGCGGGCAAGAAATTCGTGCGGGATATTGATTATTCGTATTCCGTCGTCAAGGATAACCACGGTTGGCTGCAGTTCATTACTTTCGCATTGGAGCCAAAGGCGATAGTGCAGGATATCGCGTCGTATCAGGCACTGGGCGTGCCGATTATGTATATCCAGCCGCCGACCAAGTTTATCGAGGGGTATACTGAGTTCCCGCCGACGCTGTACGATAAAACAGCCGAGAACGTAGCCGAGAATTTTGCGCTGCTGGAGGATGCCGGTGTGCCGGTGCTGGATCTGCGGGCGGCGGCTGAGGCCGACGCGCTGGATAAGGAGCAGATGTTTTATCGTACTGACCATCACTGGCGGGTGGAGACTGCTTTCTGGGCGGTGCAGCAGACCCGGGCGGCACTGGCTGAGGAATTTGGCCTGCTGATCGATCCCGATGGCTATTACAGCGACCCGGCGCACTGGCAGAGCGCCGCATATCCGCAGAGCTTTCTGGGCAGCCAGGGGCGGCGTGTGGGGCGTTTTTACGGCGGGCTGGATGATTTTACCCTGCTGACGCCGGATTTTGCCACGGATTATGAAGTAGAGATAACGCAGTACGGCGGCAAGACGAGCGAAACTGTCTCCGGTACTTTTGCAGATGCCGTACTGGATATGAGCAAACTGAGCGCGCCCTCGGTATATACCGGCCGGTATGATGTGTATTGGGGGGCGGATTACCCGATAGTGCGGGCGGACAATCTGGCGAATGAGGACGGCCCGCGGGTGCTGCTGATCAAGGATTCTTACTCGCTGCCTTATGGGGCGTTCCTCTCCGCGATGGTGGATGAGCTTTATATGGTCGATCTGCGCTATTATGATATTGCCGATCTGGCGGGATATATCGAGGAGATCGCGCCGGATCTGATGCTGATTATGTACTCATAAAAGGATATTAAAGGCAGAGCATACAGAATAAACTGCCGGTGTGCGCCGGTAGAGTGAATAGTGAATAGTGAAGATGCAGTATTGAAGGGAGATGAATGATATGGCGATCAAGTATGGGGATTTTCGCACGGTCTCGCTGAATAAGGCGGGTACGGCGGTGTGTATTATCGATCAGACACGCCTGCCGAATGAGGTAGTGTGGCGCGACCTGACGACTATCGAGGAGGTCTGGCTGGCGATCAAGACTCTGGCGGTGCGTGGGGCGCCGGCTATCGGGGTGGCGGCGGCTGCCGGGCTGGCGGTGGCGGCCAATCAGATACAGGCGGCGGATTTTGCGGAGTTTTATCAGAAATTCTGTCGGCTGAAGGCTTATCTGGCCACCTCGCGGCCGACAGCCGTGAATCTGACGTGGGCGCTGGAGCGTATGAAAAGGGTAGTGCTGGATTGCAAGCAGTACGACCTGCTGACCATCAAAGCCCGACTGATAGCCGAGGCCAATGCCATCTGTGATGAGGATGAGGCCTGCTGCCGTGCTATCGGCGAGAACGGCCTGCCGCTGATCGAGGGCTGCCGGGCGGTGCTGACGCATTGTAATGCCGGGCGTCTGGCGGCGGTACGCTATGGCACGGCGCTGGCCCCGATATATCTGGCCAATGAGAAAGGCTGTGCGCCCAAGGTATATGCCGATGAGACACGGCCGCTGCTGCAGGGAGCGCGCCTGACGGCGTGGGAGCTGCAGCAGGCCGGTATAGAAGTCGAGCTGTTGTGCGATAATATGGCGGCGACGCTGCTATCCCGCCGGGCGGTGGATGCCATCATCGTGGGGGCGGATCGTATCGCGGCTAATGGGGACACCGCGAACAAGATCGGTACTTATAATCTGGCACTGCTGGCGCGCTGCTTCCATATTCCTTTTTATGTGGCGGCGCCGTGCTCCACGATAGATATTGCCTGTGCGAGCGGGCGGGATATCGTGATCGAGCAGCGTGACCCGGATGAGGTAACGGCACAGTGGTATGCGCGGCGGATGGCTCCCGATGGGGTGGCGGTATTCAATCCGGCATTTGACGTGACGCCGGCCGAGCTGATAACGGCTGTCATCACCGAGCGTGGCGTGCTGCGCCCGCCCTTTGGCGAGAGTATCGCGGCGATGTTGAAGTAGATTTGCCGACGTTAAGAGCGATGCTATCGTGCTGTGCTATTGTGCGGCACTATTGCCAGCCCGGCAATAACCGCAGGCAAACGGCACTCCCTGCGGCTGCCCCTGCACAGAGGGAGCGGTATGGGTGTGTTTTAATACGGTAGAAAGGGATGGTCTGATATGCGGGAGACTTTTGATACTGCGGCAGCAGCGATATGTGAGGTCGGGCGGCGGCTGCTGGCGGCGGGGCTGGTGGCCGGCAACGACGGCAATATCAGCGTGCGTATCTCGGCCGATGCGGTGCTGATAACACCCACCGGGGTATCCAAGGGCGAGCTGTGCCCGGCTGATCTGGTGCTGGTGGATATGCAGGGGCAGGTGCTGGAGGGCACTCTGCGGTCGACTTCTGAGCTGGCACTGCATCTGGCGGTGTATCAGGCCGCGCCGCATATTGGGGCGATCATCCACGCCCACGCGCCTTATGCCACCGCCTTTGCGCTGGCCGGGCGGACGCTGGCCGGCAGCCGTCTGGCCGAGGTGACGGAGTGCCTGGGCGATATCCCCTTGGCGGAATTTGCCCCGCCCGGCAGCCGTGCTCTGGCCGAGGGGGCCGCCGAGGCGGCATCCCGGCACAACGGTGTGCTGTTGGCGGCGCACGGGCCGGTGACCTGGGGTGATACCCTGCGGCAGGCACTTTATCGGATGGAGGAATTGGAGCTGGCCTGTAAGATCACGGCTATCGCGGAGAGTCTGCGGTAGGGATTGTGGAGGCCGGCGGAATATACGCAGAAAATAACAAGCGACTGCACCCGTTGTCGGGGCAGTCGCTTTCTGTAGCTTTTGATGAAATTATCAGTGATTTATCGGAAATCTAACTATATATTAGTCTCCAGCCCCGATGCCGTCTATTGCGGGATGTCGATATTTTTCTCGTGCAGGCGGCGTTTGACGTAGGCGGTAAAGAGGGTATAGAGGACGGAGCACAGCGGAATGAATACCAGCATCCCCAGCACTCCGAACAGACTGCCGCCGACGGTAATGGCTGCCAGTACCCAGATGGAGGGCAGACCGACCGAACCGCCGACAACGTGGGGGTAGATCAGATTGCCCTCTACCTGCTGCAGGACGAGGAACAGCACCAGAAAGATCAGCGCCTGCACAGGATCGACCAGCGCGATAAGCAGCGCACCCACCACACAGCCGATGAAAGCGCCGAAAACAGGTATCAGCGCGGTGACGCCGATCAGCATACTCGTCAGCAGAGCATAGGGCAGGCGCAGCAGCAGCATAGCCGCAAAGAACATCAGGCCGAGGATACAGGCCTCCAGACATTGTCCGGTGATGAAATTGGCAAAGGTATCGGCAGAAAGGCGCAGTACTGCGAGGGTGCTTTCGGCTTTGGGGCGGGGCAGCAGGGCGAAGATGACCTGTTTGCCCTGACGGGCGAGGGTTTCCTTACGCAGCAGCAGGTAGACCGAGAATACGAAGCCGATGAAGAACGTGGCGATGCCGCTGATCAGACTGCCCGCGATATGAAAGCTGGATTGCAGCAGATCACCGGCGTTACGCAGCAGGGCGGCGAATTTCTCGGAGAGCTCGGCCATATTGAGGTGCAGCTCGTCCGTCAGCTCGCGTAATTGAGGGTAGAGGCTGAACAGCCAATCGAGCTGGGCGCTGTGGCTGTATACTGCCTGATAGGCCTGCTGTGATGCGGTGGTCAGCGCGATAATGAGCTGAGGGATGACGACGGAAATCACGACAGAAAGCACCAGCAGCACCAGCAGCAGGGTGATTACGTAGGCCAGCGGTCGGCGCAGTTTGGCGAGTTTGGTGCTGCCGGGCCAGAGCCGCCGTTCAATGGCGCGCATGGGGATATTGATAATGAAGGCTATCGCGCCGCCCACCAGAAAGGGTGCGAGGATGCCGAGGACGGCGCCCATAAAATTGCCTACTGCGGTGAGGTTTTGCAGCGCCCAGGCGAAGAAGATGGCGGTAAAGACCAAAGTGCTGATAACGGTGACGTTTTTCTTATCTAATTGCATAGTATTCTCCTTGATGGTGAGAGAGGTATCACAGATGATACATATAATTATCCCAGATAGCGGGGGATAAAACAAGGGTTTTTGGTAAAATCGGGAGGGGATTTTTTGCGCTGGCCGCTTGCCTGTCTGGCGGTCGATGGCAGGAACTGGTGATTTTGTGTGAGATTTATGGTGGATTTTGCAGTATATTTGGTGTATAATAAAGCAATATTTGGGGGGCATCCGGTCGGGATGCCGGAAAGGTAGTGAGCGGTATGGATATGACGGCGGTCATCATACAGATGGCGGCACTTTTTGTGATGATGCTGGTGGGATACATAGCACGGCGGGCGCGGGCGCTGGATGATGATGCGGGCAAATGCCTGTCTGCGGTGGTGGTAAACATCACACTGCCGGCGCAGATCATCACCTCTTTTTCGCTGGAGGACGGCGCGCTGACGAATGCCGAGATCGGCCGGACGTTCCTTTTTGCGGCCGGGCTGTATGTGCTGATGATACTGGTGGGGATGATATTCGTGCGGGTGATGCCGCTGCCGCCCGGGCAGGCCGGTACGTACCAGTTTATGCTGGTATTCGGCAACGTCGGTTTTATGGGCTTTCCGGTCATCAGTGCGATATTTGGCACGGGGGCGCTGGTGTATGCCGTTATCCTTAATATTATCTTTAACTTATTGGTGTATTCTTATGGCGTCAGACTGCTGACCAGGGGTCAGGGTAATGGTTTTGAGCTGCGGCACCTGATAAATCCGCCGCTTGTCGCGGCCGTGCTGGCACTTTTGATACATTTTCTGGGCTTGGCACTGCCCGAGGTATTACGCAGTGCGCTGGTGACGCTGGGCGATGCCACCACGCCGCTGGCGATGATAATTCTGGGCTGTACCATCGGTGGGATGGCACTGCGGGAGCTTTTTGAGGAATGGCGGATATATGTTTTCGTGGCGGTATGCCTGCTGGCCGAGCCGCTGCTGGTGCGGCTGGCTTTTGGGGCGCTGCTGCCGCCGGATGATATTATGGGTCAGGTAATGGTGGCGCTGGCGGCGATGCCGGTGGCGACCAATGCCACGATGCTCTCCATCCAGTACGGCGGTAACATCAAACTGGTATCGCAGGGTATATTCTTTACTACGGTGCTTTCGCTGGCGACTACGCCGCTGCTGATGTGGCTGCTGTATTAGACAATAAAAAGACAGAAGATAAGCAGGAACAGATAATAAAGACATAGAGAAGAGGTGTTGAGCTGTGAAAAAGACAGGGCGTGCGTTGCTGACGACGGTATTGGCGCTGGGGCTGCTGCTGCCGGTGGATGCCGCGGCGGCACGGGAGACAGATTTTTTTGCCGGGCTGCCGGATGAAGTGCCCGCGCGGGATGAGCTGGATTATGGCGAGCCTGATGCGACACGCTTTAATATCCTGGGCGATTATCTGCTGAGCCTGGGGCCGGAGGATGAAAACGAGCTGCTGAGTTATCTGCTGCGCTATAACAGTGAGTATGCGGCGCTGCAGGCGGCAGAATCGCTGGCGATGCTGGATTATTATGCCGACCCCGCCGCCAACGAAGGACGCTGGCAGGCCTGGCAGCAGCTGCTGATCGAGGTCGGTGAGGATTACCGCGAGACGTGGCGCAAGCTGTTGACTTCGGATACCGGGGATTTCTTTCGCCGGGTGATATCGCCCGATACGGTGGAGAGTTTGCTCGCCGGGGAGACTGCATCGGCGGAGGAACTGGCCGGGCTGGCGGCGGTGCGGGGTATGACGGAAAGCTACTGGACGCTGTCCGAGCAG
>JAFQHB010000054.1 GCA_017398165.1 Bacillota bacterium | reverse complement strand
GTTTTTAGCGGACCAGTACTAATAAGTCGAGGGCTTGACCTGTGAGTTATGCTTTTGAGGCTCATGAGAAGATGATATTTATGCGGTTGCCAAGGATTTGTTGGTATATTGAATAAGTTAAAAGGTTTCTGGTGGCTATAGCGAGGAGGTCACACCTGTTCCCATTCCGAACACAGAAGTTAAGCTCCTTAGCGCCGATGGTACTTGGGTTTTCCCTGGGAGAGTAGGACGCCGCCAGAATTTTTTTGTCCATTTTTAAGCTTCACCCAAAAGGGTGAGGCTTTTTTTGTTGATTTCTTCTATTGCTGTCTTTGTAATAAAATTGGGTATTCGTGCAGAAAAGGCATTTGAGTCAAATAGAGAACTATTTGCTGATTTTTCTGTCTATATAGATGAAGAAACAGTTGGTCAAATAAGCATTTAATGAAAGGGGCAAGTGAGGATGGTAGTCGAGAGTTCAAGAAAATTGTTATCCGAAGTATTATTCTTGTCCCGATCATTGCAGCGTTGTTTATTGCAATAGTGGTTTAATAAAGTTGAAGATGAGATAATTTTAATGAAACATATAACTTTCTTTTGATGGACTTGTGTGCTGGTGAGAGTTTTTCAACCCCTTTAGTCAGCTGCGCTGCCAGCTCAGCTAACGCACTCCATGCGGTCGCCTTACACAGGGGCGCCTTGGAAAAAGTTTTTTATAATCAGATCTCTTATACAATTTTGTAACTTGTTTTCTAAAAGAAAATAGTTGGTTTATACTGTTTGGCAGAAGCAATCGCTGGGTTAACTTTCCCCGGTTGCTTTTAATTTTCCCCGACTATATTGATTGAGCAACTTAATTTGCTCTCTATGCCGGTGTTTGACCCAGAGATTACGTGTACTGTGGGCAATCGACTCGGAGTTGAGGATGTCGCGCGGTGCGGCCTTGGGAGCCTTAGGGGGGTATTTTGGCGAAAATGTGCGGAAAATGTCGCTACATTTTGGTATGGGTTTGGAGGAAAAAGCGCATTGGGCAGGAATTTATTTAGCATATCGAATTTTTGGTGAGACGGGGAGAGGATTCTGATGAATACGGATTTGGGCAGGCAGATAGCGGCAGATCTGGTACAGCGTGAGGTTTCTTTGGATGCCGTGGGCGAAATCGTGGCGGAGCTGCTGCGTGCGGATGAGTATATGATGCAGATTCTTGCCGAGCTTTCGCTGCGTGTGCTGCTGGTGGATCGGCAGGGTATGGTGCTGGCTGCTACCCCGGCGGCGTTGGATAATGTGCTGGGTATGGAGCGTGAGCAGGTGCTGGGACAGGATTTTATCGCGCTGGCCGGGCGGCTGCCGGTGGAATTGGCGCAGGCGGTGGAGGCTGGGGCGGCTATTACCGCTGGACAGCCCTGGCAGGGACGCTGGGGAATGCCGGGGCTCACGGAATGGCGGCTGAATATTAAGCCGCTGGGTGAGCAGGACGCCGAACCCCGCCTGATGCTGCTGCTTTTTGAAGGTGATTCGGCACGGCTGTTGGATGCGGCTAAGGTGGAGCAGGCTGAACGTATGATGCGTATGGGGCAGATGTCCGGCACGGTGATACATAATTTGAAGAATTCCCTCCAGAATATCAGTGGCTACGTGCAGTTATTGCAGCTGAAGTATGCGGGCAAGGATGACGAGGAGGCACAGAACGTGCTCTCTTTCACCGGGTTGATAAGTAATGAGCTGGTGCAGGCCAACCGTATGGTGATGAGCTTCCTCGGGATGGGGCGGATGGATCTGCGCGTCAGTATGCAATCACTGAATGATGTGGTGCGCGAGGCACTGATGATGATTTATGCCCAGTGTCATATCAAGGGCATCGAAATAACCGAGCAGTTTGATGATTCCATACCTGAGATGAGGATGGATAAAGAGCGCATCAAGCAGGTGATCTTCAATTTTGTTGATAACAGTATTGAGGCCATCTTGGAGCAGCGCAGCCGCGTGCCGGAGCATAAGGGGCGCATCTGCATCAGTACCGAGTTTTTGTCGGGAGGCGGTGCGGATGCTGTCGGCCTGATAATTGAGGACGACGGTATCGGTATGGCAAAGGATGTGCTGAATAATTTCCTGAAGCCGTTCTTCAGCACCAAGAAAGCCGGTAATGGGATGGGAACCAGCATCAGTGCGGCCATCGTGCATCTGCATGGCGGGCATATCAAGATCAAAAGCGCACCGGGGCAGGGCTGCAAGATTATGCTGACGCTGCCGTGCTGCTTGCCGCAGGATATCCATAATGATACGCTGCTGAATGAGATCGCCGAGATGATGGATCGGGCATAGCCGTGGCAAAGCATATAAAATGATAGAGTATAGAGACGCATCACTGCTGTGGATGCGTCTTTTTAGTTGGGGATTTGCCTTTGGCGGCAGATATTGGTATAATAGGGGCAGAGCGGCGCTGAGATGCGCTGCCGGGGAGGTACCGTATGATGAGGTTGGAGGATAAAACGCCGCTGCTGCGACCGCTGCAGACGCCATTGGATAATATCGTCAGTTTTTACCGCTATTGCTGGCTGAATGAGAAGCCGTGGCTGTTGGTGGTGAAGGTACTGATGCTGGTGGTGGCACTGTTGGCGCTG
>JAFQHB010000053.1 GCA_017398165.1 Bacillota bacterium | reverse complement strand
TGATACCAACACCACCCGCACCGGGCACAAAGCAAATACGGCAGGCAGGGCGACGCACACCTGTCCGCCGCCCCGCCCCGGCAGATTTATCTGACCACTACCGCCGTGCCGCTCACATTGACCATCAGCATACCGTTATCCGCACCCAGAGCCTCATAGCCGATATTCACACCAACTACCGCATTTGCCCCCAGGGCTGCCGCGCGCTGCTCCATCTCGTGCAGGGCGCTTTGTCTGGCCTGTATCAGCTCGTCCTCATAACTGCCCGACCGGCCGCCGAAGAAATTGCTGAACGAAGCCGCAATATCCTTTACCACGTTCACACCGGCCACTACCTCGCCAAACACTATCCCCTTATACTCCACAATGGTTTTGCCATCGACACCGGGCGTTGTCGTTACGATCATACCAGATTCCTCCTATCACTTTTTTTGCATTTTCAGCAGATCATTCAGAGAATACCCCTCACAGTCCCAGGAATATCTCTCATAACCATCATATCACACCATAGCCCGGCAGCGCAATACACTGCCGCACCCAGACCCCGACAAAAAATATCCCGGCACACTTCAATGCACCGGGAGGTCCTGCTGTTATCTCAAAAAATCTTAAAAATCGGCAATAGCCGGATCATTATACTCCAGCAGCTCGAAGATATAGGTCTGGTTCAGGATATCCTTCACGACCTCGCCGGAGGGATCTACCACCATCTCACCCCGGTCGTTCTCAATCGCCGGGATATAGGTCAGCTGATCACGGCTGAAGTAATCCATACGCACCAGCACACCGGAGGCATCCAGCCAGTAATCGACGTAATTCTCCAGCATTTCGCCCTCGGCGCCGTCACGCTCCCGGGTGCTGTTCACACGGTCGATGTATTTCACGCTCTTATGCACGCGATACCCCTGCCAGTCGGGGTGCGCCTCGTCCGTCAGTGTCTCCACACTGCCGACGTAACCGTCCTTCAGACCGGCACCAAAGAAGAAAGTCAGCAGATCCGGGAAATCACCGATCTCGCCCTGATACTCAGTATCCTCCTCGCCGGTCGCCAGATCATACTTGTGTGCATCCACCACCTTGAAAGGCGGCTCCAGCGGCTTGCCGGTGAGCAGATCGGTCTTGCTCACCTTGTAATTAAAGGTGCGTACATCGATGCGGTACTCGTAATCATAAAAGTAACTGCTGTCATAGCCATCCAGCAGACCTTCCTCGGTCTTGACATCGGTAGTCATCGTCAGATGCCCGCACTGTACTCCCTGCAGTGCCTCTACACCGGCATTGATGACACCGATCTGCTCCTTATATTCACCGCAGCCCCCCAGCAGCGGCAGCATCAGCAGCAGCGCCAGACAACCGATAAATCTCATCAGGCTTTTTTTCATGCGTTTCCACGCCTCCTTACTATAAAACAGGTCTTTTGCCCAAGCCCCCAACAGGCGTATTGGCAGATCCGTATTTCAGCAAAAAGGGACAGCACGCAGGCTGTCCCTCTATCGCTATAGCTCAGGCCGGATAGCTTAGTCCAGCGCGCTTTCGATAACGCCTGCGATCTCCGGCGTATTCTCGGTCTGCGGCAAAGCGTCTTCCGACTCGTCATCAGCCACGACAGGCATCTCAGAGAGCGCATCTGCCAGACCCTCATTCAGCGCCTTGCGGTTCTGCAGATAAAATTTCTGATTGGCAGCCACACCGGTACCAGCCGGGATCAGCTTACCAATGATAACGTTCTCTTTCAGACCCAGCAGCGGATCTTCCTTGCCCTTGATAGCAGCGTCGGTCAGCACGCGCGTAGTCTCCTGGAAAGAAGCCGCCGAGAGGAAGGAATCCGTTGCCAACGAAGCCTTGGTGATACCCAGCAGTACCTCGGTGCAGGTCGCAGGCTGTTTGCCCTCGGCCAGCGCCAGCTCGTTAGCGTCCTCATACTCGAATTTATCAACGTAAACGCCGGGCAGCAGGTTGGTATCGCCCGCATCCTCGACCTTCACTTTCTTCATCATCTGGCGTACCATTACCTCAATGTGCTTGTCATTGATATCTACGCCCTGCATACGGTAAACTTTCTGTACCTCCTGCAGCAGATAGAGCTGTACGCCCTGTGCGCCCTTTACCTCCAGCAGCTCGTTGGGGTAGATGGAGCCTTCGGTGATCTCGTCACCGGCCTCGATCTTCTGACCCTCGGTCACCGCCAGCTTGGCGCCGTAGGGGATCATATACTCGGCCTCCGGCTCGCCGGTCTGGGCGTTGATGATACGCACGCCGCGCTTGTTGTCTTCCATATCGATCATCTTGACGATACCGTCGGCTTTGGAGATCAGACACTGACCTTTCGGGCGTCTGGCCTCGAAAATCTCCTCGACACGGGGAAGACCCTGGGTAATATCGCCGCCTGCGATACCGCCGGTATGGAAAGTACGCATGGTCAGCTGGGTACCGGGCTCGCCGATGGACTGTGCCGCGATAGTACCGACAGCCTCACCGATATCCACGTGACCGCCGGTAGCCAGGTTGCGGCCATAACATTTGCTGCAGACACCGTGATGCGTGCGGCAGGTCAATACCGAGCGGATATTGACGCGGCGCTCGGATTCCGGCAGCGTCTTGAGATAATTGACAATGTTTTCTGCAATGATATCGTCAGCCATCACACCTTTGGCTGCGATCAGCTCGCCGGTCTCACGGTTTACGATATCCTGATTCAGCACACGGCCCTCGATACGCTCGGCCAGCTTCTCGATGCCTTTGATCTCGCTCACCCAGATGCCGCGCTCATCGCCGCAATCAGTCTCACGGACGATAACATCCTGCGCCACATCGACCAAACGACGGGTCAGATAACCGGAGTCTGCGGTACGCAGTGCGGTATCGGCCAGACCTTTACGCGCACCATGCGCCGAGATAAAGAACTCCAGCACTGTCAGACCCTCACGGAAGTTTGCCTTGATCGGCAAGTCGATGATGCGACCGGTCGGGTCAGCCATCAGGCCGCGCAGACCTGCCAGCTGACGAATCTGCTGTACGTTACCGCGCGCACCGGAGTTCGCCATCATAAAGATCGGGTTGAAAGGATCCAGACTGTCCATCAGGTGACTGGTTACGTTATCGGTAGCCTTCTCCCAGATCTTAATGACGCTGCGGTAGCGCTCGTCATCGGTGATCAGACCCAGATCAAACTGATCCTCAATGGTCAGTACCTCGTTCTCGGCAGCATCCATAATCTCCGCTTTCTCCGGCGGGATCAAAATATCGCCTACACCGACAGTAATACCGGCGCGGGTGGAGTATTTATAACCAATGGCCTTGATGCCATCCAAAAATTCAGCGGTCTTGCTGATGCCCTCACGGCGATAGCTGCGATCTACCAGCGTGCCCAGCATCTTCTTGCCGCACTCGACGTTATAAAAGCCCATCTTGCGCGACATCGGGATCTCATAGTTAAAGATCAGACGACCCAGGCTGGTATGCAGACGCTTATAGCGGCCGTGCTCATCCTTCGGGAAGGGGATCTCGGTATCCTTATCGATCCACATAGTATCCCATTCCTCCGGCTTGGGTATCTCGATCCAGTCGTGCATATCCAGATCGCCGTTTACATAGGCACGGTACGCCTCGTTAAAGCCATTG
>JAFQHB010000003.1 GCA_017398165.1 Bacillota bacterium | reverse complement strand
TTGTCCGGCTTGCTGCGGTGGTAGGCTGAGGTGTGCAAAGTCAAATTGAGCGGCAGGGCAAATATATTTGACGGGTGCGGCTGCCTGTATGATATATGATTGATACAACGAGCAGCTTTGAGAGGGGCTGATGATTATGGAGCTGAAGATTGTAACCGGTATGAGCGGCGCCGGGAAGTCCAGTATGATGCAGGTGCTGGAGGATATGGGTTATTATTGTGTGGATAATCTGCCGCCGGATCTTTTTTTGAAATTTGTCGAGCTGATATTGCAGGTCAAGACCGGGCTGGCCAAGGTGGCATTGATGGCGGATGTGCGCGGCGGGCGGTTTTTTATGGATGCTTATGATGCGCTGGAAGAGCTGAGTCATAAGGGTATCAGTTATGAAATAATATTTCTTGAGGCATCGGATGATATTTTGGTGCGGCGTTTTAAGGAGACGCGGCGGCGGCATCCGCTGGCCTATAACGGCAGTGTGCTGGACGGCATCCGCGAGGAGCGTAAGCGTCTGCAAAACATACGCGGCAAGGCGGATATCGTAATAGATACTACCAATATGCGGGTGCAGGATTTTAAGGAAAAGGTGAGTGAAATGCTTGCGGGCAGCCAGGGCGAGGGGCTGATGGTCAGTGTGGAGTCCTTTGGCTTTAAGTATGGGCTGCCGATTGACGCAGATCTGGTAATGGATGTGCGCTTCCTGCCCAATCCTTATTATGTGGCGGAGCTGAAGCCGCAGACCGGGCAGGATGAGCCGGTGCGGCAGTTTGTATTGGAACAGCCGGAGGCACAGGATTTCCTGGGGAAATACAGCGAACTGTTGCTGAGCCTGCTGCCGCAGTATGTGCGAGAGGGCAAGCGGCATCTGGTGATTGCCATCGGGTGTACCGGCGGGCAGCATCGTTCGGTGGCGGTGGCTGAGGAATTGGCCGCGCGGCTGGCTGCGGCGGGAACGCGGGTAATGGTGACGCACCGTGATATGGTACGCAACACCCGCGGGGTATAAGGCCGATACCCGGCGGCGGTATGATTTTGACAGGACGGCCTGCTGGGGAGATCGGTTTGGATGAGATAGTTTTTCGAGGAGAAACATTATGGATAAAAAGCGTGGACATACACGGGTGGTGGCTGTCGGCGGCGGTACCGGGCTGGCTAATCTGCTGCGGGTGCTGAAAGAACTGACGTATGAGCTGACGGCGGTGGTGGCTATGACGGATAACGGCGGCAGCTCAGGTATGCTGCGGGCGGATTTCGGTATGCAGCCCCCCGGTGATGTGAGGAATTGTTTGGCGGCTCTGAGTGGGCAGGAGCAGGGGCTGGAGACTTTGCTGGCTTATCGTTTCCCGGCGGATAGTACGCTTTCGGGGCATAATGTCGGCAATATATTGCTGGCGGCGCTGATGCAGGCGGAGGGTCTGGATCTGGCGGCGGCGGTAGAACGGCTTTCGGCGATTCTGGCGGTGCAGGGGCGGGTAATACCCTGTACGATGGACAGTGTTTCGCTGGGGGCGGTGCTGGAGGATGGTTCGCTGATACATGGCGAGGTAGAGATCGCGGCGGATTGTCGGGCGGTGCGGGATGTTTTTCTGCTGCCGGAGGATGCGCGGCCGAGTGCTGAGGCACTGCGGGCTATCGCGGCGGCGGATTACATATTGTTGGGGCCGGGCAGCATTTATTCCAGCGTTATCAGCAATCTGCTGGTGCCGGGTTTGGCGCGGGCAATAGGAGAGAGTCGGGCCCGGGTGTATTATATCGGCAATATGGCGACAGAACCGGGCGAAATGGCGGATGATGATCTGGCCTGTTATCTGGCGGCCATTGAGCGGTGTTATCGGCGGCAGGCAGGAGATGCAGGGCGTTTGGTCGACGTGGTAATCGCCAATGACGGCGTTTACTGCGAGCCGGCGTTGGCGGTGCTGCGGCAGACCGGGTCGCGGCCGGTGCGGTTTGACCGGGCGGCTTTGTTGGCAGCCGGTGCGGAGGTCATCACGGCGGATTTTGTGGATGCGGAGAATTTTTGGCAGCATAACCGCGGCAAGCTGCGCGAGGTATTGCGGCGGGAGCTGGGTATGCAGGTTTAGTTTCGCGCGTGTGAGGTTTTGGGGGTTGGTTCCACGCTTGCAAGGATCCGTCTACCCACCTGCCCGCTACCCTTTCGGGCACTTCCGCCCCTGCGGGGCTGCGCCTTTGCCTCGTGTGTGCGGGCTGAGGTGGTTTTTGGTGGTTCTGCCGTTAGTTTGGTGGTCGCAGGCGTTGCTGCGCTTGCCTGCTGTTTGGCGGGGTGTTGCGCTTGGTTGGCTTTCTGCTGTAAGTTGGCTGCTCGCAAACTTTGCTGCGCTTGTTTGCGGTGCGGCGGGTTGATAAGGGTGGTTTTCTGATGATGGTTTGGGTGCTGGCAGGCGATATTGTGCCCGTCTGCTGTGGACTCGGCAGTATATGCGCGAATGGGTATTGTGCGGGGGCGTAGTGGTATGGTTGTGGTCAATGGTTTGGTGTGTATGGAGGAGGAACGGATATGTCGTTTACTTTGCAGGTGAAGGAGCAGCTATTGCGTATCAATCCCAGCCGGTCGTGCTGTCGGCAGGCAGAGTTTTTGGCTTTTTTGCGGATGAATGGTGATGTAACACTGGCACTGGGCGGTCAGCCGGGCTTATTGGCATCAAGCGGTAATGCGGCGGTGACGCGGCGGTATTTTAAGCTGGTGAAAGAGCTGTGGGGGCTTTCGGCGGAGATTATGGTGCGCGAGAGCAGTCATTTCCGCAAGAGTAAGATATATACATAGGAAACAAGTCCCGTATTCGATACCTCGGTAAGGCCGGGGAGTATCTGGTGGAGCACAATGTCCACGCCTGACATATGCTGGCCCTCTAAGGCGCGGAAATAATGCCCGGCACCATAACCGGTAGTTCTGTGCGCGCCGGCGTCCTCGATGACGTGTCCGATATACATGACGCCGTGCTTCTCGCACCAGGCCCCGATCCGCTTGCAGAAGTTTTCGGAATAGGTCGTG
>JAFQHB010000052.1 GCA_017398165.1 Bacillota bacterium | reverse complement strand
GATAACAGCCGCAGTACCGGTGCCAAAGACCTCCTCCAGCTTGCCGTTCTGTGCAGCCTCCATCACCTCATCAATAGAGAGATGACGCTCGGTAGCCTTGATACCCCAATCACGCAGCACGTGCAGGATAGAATCACGGGTGATACCGGGCAGCACCGAACCCTCGCAGGGTGCAGTGATTACCTCGCCGTCGATCTTGAACATAATGTTCATAGTACCTACTTCCTCGACGTACTTGCGGTGTACGCCATCCAGCCACAGTACCTGAGAATACCCGGCAGCATTAGCTTTCTGCTGCGCCAGAATAGAGGCAGCATAGTTGCCGCCGCACTTGGTAAAGCCGGTACCGCCGATGACAGCACGCACCAGTTCATCCTCTACCATAATCTTGACGGGGTTTACACCCTCAGCATAATAATTGCCGGAGGGAGAAAGTACGATCACGAATTTATAGGTCTTGGCAGGATGTACGCCCACACCCAGCTCAGTAGCGAATACGAAAGGACGGATATACAGCGAAGTTTCGGGCAGATGCGGCACCCAATCCTGCTCGTATTTCACGAATTCCTTGACGTAATATACATAATCCTCCTCCGGGATCGGCGGGATGCACAGACGCGCGTTGGAGTTATTATGTCTTTTGGCGTTCATATCCGGGCGGAACAATACGATCTTTCCGTCAGCATGACGGTAAGCCTTCATACCCTCAAAGGTCTCCTGTGCATAGTGGAACACCATCATAGTAGGCTCCATCGGGATAGGCCCATAAGGTACGATAGAAGGATCATGCCAGCCGATACCCTCGGTATAATCCATCACGAACATATGGTCGGTAAAATAACGGCCAAAGCCCAGCTCGTTATCATTCGGTTTCGGTTTGGGATTAGGATTGGGAACGATTCTGATCTCCTGCATAAAGCAACACTCCTTATAAACAATGGTCAAAAAATATATATAATCCGGTAATTTTATAACAATTTTTTATAAAAGTCAAGCCTCTGTCTGCTCCATAATGCCGGAGGTAAAGAGACTTATCTCGCCATCCGGCTCCACATCGGCCAGCGGCGGCAGATCCGCCAGCGAGGCCAGCCCAAAGGCAGCCAGGAATTCTCTGCTCGTACCGTAAAGTATCGGTCGTCCGGGGCCTTCACGCCGCCCCACTTCCTTTACCAGAGCTTTCTCCATCAGCTTGTTCAGCACCGCATCGGATTTCACCTGACGGATATTATCAATCTCCAGCCGTGTCACCGGCTGGCGGTAGGCCACGATGGCCAGGGTCTCCAGCGCCGCCCGGGACAGCTGTTGGCTGCGCGGATTATATAGCTTCTCGATATAGGGGGCATATTCCTCCGGCGTCAAAAACTGCCAGCCGCCGGCGATCTCTGCCAGACGAAAGCCGCGTCCCCGGTACTCCGCCGCCAACTCTGTCAACAGCTCCTGCACCAGCTTCTTATCCACACCGCTGATCTCGGCCAGACGCCTGGCCGATACCGGCTCAAAGGCCACGAAAAGCAGCGCCTCCAGCAGAGACTTGTGTTTTTGGCGCAGATCCGTCAGCTCCTCAGCCATCGCGTTTCCCCCTCCGTCAGTGTCAATATCATCTTTAACAGCAATTTTCGATAGCAATTTTCTCACCCGGCCTGAGACATCAACAATGGCGCAACCCACTTAGGACGCAAAGCGATACCACAGGGCAGCCAAACTGCTCGCCGGGACGGAATGACGCAGCCTGACACAGCGTGGTACATCCCCTGCCAAACCCCGGTATACAGCCAAAGCTAACTGATCTCAGCCGTCACGGCAGCATCCTCACACGCCGCCAGATCAACCGGCAGAATATATATCGCCGTGTCTGCATCATCCTGCTGCAAACGCACCGCCCGCAGCTTGGCCAGCTCCAGCAGTGCCATAAAGCCAACTATCACCTGCAGCCGCGATGCTGACCCGGCAAATATCTCCTCAAAACGCACACCCTCCGGCCGCAGCCGCAGCCGCTCGACTATCCGCCCGGTCATTATGCCGATGCTTACAGTCTCCCGCTGGATGGTATGTACCTGCCCGGCACTTTTGGCACGCTGCCACACCGGCAGGAAAGCCGCCAGCAGGTCATCCACCGTCTTGCCGTCCAGAGGATTGATATCCTGAAACATCGTGCGGTACATCGCTTCCTCATTGGGCCGGGCAAACTGCCGCTGCCGTGTCTGATAAAACCCATCCAGCGCCAGCGCAGCCTCTTTGATGCGTTTGTACTCCAACAGGTCGTGTACCAGTGCCAGACGCGGATCATAATCCTCGTCCTCATCCAGCAGCTCCGGCGGCGGTTTGGGCAGCAGCATCCGCGCCTTGATCGCCAGCAGCGTAGCCGCCATCACCAAAAACTCGCTGGCGATATCCAGATCCATCTCCTCCATCGCCGCCAGATAAGCCATATATTGCTCGGTTATCTCTGCGATAGGGATATCATAGATATCGACCTCGTTCTTTTGTATCAAATGCAGCAGCAAATCAAACGGCCCGTCAAAAGAGGCTAAATGTATCTCATAGGCCGGCATACTACATTCCCATAGCGCCGCGCACCATCTGCATAGTCTCGGCAGCCTTGGCGGTGGCCTTCACACGGCCTTCCTCCAATATCTCCTCCACCAGCGCCGGACGCTCGGCAAAATACTCGCGCCGCTCACGGATAGGCGCCATATGCTCGCCCAGCACTGCCGCCAGACGCTTTTTGCAGGCGACGCAGCCAATAGTACCCTGCTCACAGCAGCACTTGATATCTTCCTGCTCGCCTTCGT
>JAFQHB010000051.1 GCA_017398165.1 Bacillota bacterium | reverse complement strand
CCAATCCCCGACACAAACCAACAAAAAACCTACAGTACAACCTCTACCCTATAATGCCGCAGCCAGTACTCCACCTGCAGAAAGTACGCAATCGTCTGCGGCGTCAGCATCAGCTGCCCATACCACGGCGTCCGCACATCACTTACCAGCAAAGCCTCCAAGGCATCACGCCTCACCAATTCCAACAGCGGCGAAGTCCCCTCATCCAGTATCGCCCTGAGGCGCGCACTCACCGCCGCCAGATAAGCAGGATCGTGCGTCTTGGGATAGGGGCTCTTCTTGCGCCAGAGTATATCCTCCGGCAGCCAGCCGCGCATCGCCTCGCGCAGCAAGCCTTTTTCGCGCCCCTGCCAGTCCTTATAGGCCCACGGCACGCTGTACAGATATTCCGCGATACGATAATCACAGAAAGGCACCCGCACCTCCAGACCGCTGTACATACTCATACGATCCTTGCGATCCAATAAAGTCTGCATAAACCACTGAAGATTCAGCGCCATCATCTCACGCAGGCGGCGTTCCTCATCAGACAAGCCGGGGCGCACATCGGCCTGCTGCACCGTCTGCCGGTAGCGCGCATCCACATAGGCCGCCCCGTCGATCTCCGCCGCCAGATCCTGCCGCAAAAAGCCCATCCGCCACGCCGTCGATTGCGCCCACGGAAAGCCGTAACGCGAGCGCACCTCCGGGTCACGGTACCACGGATAGCCGCCAAAAATCTCATCCGCACACTCCCCGGAGAGCGCCACCGTTACATATTCCTTGATCTTGCGGCAAAAGAGCAGCAACGAGGCGTCAACATCGGCCATCCCGGGCAGATCCCGCGCCTCCACCGCCGCAAAAAGTGCCTCCACCAGATCTTCGCTGTCCAGCACGATCAGATGATTTTCGGCGTGCAGATAGTCGTTCATCCGCCGGATGAACTCCTCATCGCTGCCCGGCTGGAATTTGCTGCTGACGAAATATTTCTCGTTGTTGCGGTAGGTGACGGAGAATGTCTGCAGCCGCTCGCCGCGCTCGGCGTAATACTTATCCGCCACCGCCGAGATCAGGCTGGAATCCAGCCCGCCCGAGAGAAACGTCCCCAGCGGCACGTCGCTTACCAACTGCCGCTGTATTGCATCCTCCACCAGCCAGCGCACTTTCTCCACTGTCTGCTCAAAGCTGTCATTGTGCGGCTCATCCTGCAACTGCCAGTATTGCCGCTGCTGCCAGCCGTCCGCATCAAAAACCGCACAGCACCCGGCAGGCAGCTCGGCTATCCCGCGGAAAACGCCGCAGCCCGGTGTGCGCCCCGGGCCGATGAAGAAAATCTCGGCCAGCCCCTCACGGTCGATCTGCGGCCGCACCATCGGATGCTCCAGCAGACTTTTGATCTCCGAGCCGAAAATCAGAGTATCGCCCCGCAGCGCATAGAAAAAAGGCTTGACGCCAATGCGATCCCGCGCCGCGAAGAGCCGCCCACGCTCGACCTCCCACACAGCAAAGGCGAATATGCCATTCAGGCGATCCACCACCTGCTCGCCCCACTCGGCATAGCCGTGCAGCAGCACCTCGGTATCGGAATGTCCCCGGAAATGATGTCCTGCCGCCAGCAGCTCCTGCCGCAGCTCATCGGTGTTGTAAAGCTCGCCGTTATAGACCAGCACCAGCGTCCGCCCCGGCAACGCCAGCCGCATCGGCTGATGACCGCCGGCAATATCCACCACCGCCAGACGCGCGTGGATCAGCGCCGCCTGATGATCGTAATATATATCCCGATCATCCGGCCCGCGCCGCCTCAGCTTCTCCTGCATAGCCTGCCACACCGGCAGGCGCTCGGCGTCCAAGCTACCCTGTAAATTTATCTCTCCGGCAATACCGCACATATCAGCCACACCCCTTATCGCAAGTTTTCACGCATAAAATCAGCACTCAACGCTATTTTATGCCTGCGACCGCCGAAAAATACAAAAGCCGGCAATACCTCTGTCATTTTCGCATATGCGCCACATCTCAGCCCCAAGCCTGACGTCCCTGCTCCCTTGAGGGGCAAAGCAGCCCCAACCCCTCTACTCATAGCCCGCCCACACAAAAAGCCCCATAAAAAAACCGCACACGCAACGTCAAGGCGCAATCCCCAGGGAATAAATCACCATACATCGTGTGTGCGGAAATTTTTTAATTTATCTTAGCAAACAAATCAGCAGCTAAAGAATCTTAGAACAGACCTTTGACCTCACCGGTCTCCACGTCAACGTCAACGCGGCGGTATGCCGGGTCGCTGCCCATGCCGGGCATCAGGCTGATACTGCCGGCCATCGGGCACAGGAAGCGCGCGCCGCCGTAAACCAGAATGTCACGGATGGGCAGACGCCAGCCCTTGGGCTCACCTTTCAGAGAGGGCTCGTGGCTCAGGCTCAGGTGAGTTTTTACCATCATAGTAGCGAAATCCGCATAAGCCGGGTCATTCTCAAAAGCGATAGCCTTGGCCTCGGCCTCGGGCGACCAGTCAACGCCATCAGCACCGTAAACCTCGCGGGCGATCACGTCAACACGTTGACGCAGCGGCATCTCCAGCGGATAGAGGTATTTGAAATCAACAGGCTCCTCGCAGGCTTCGGCTACGGCTTCGGCCAGCTCGATAGCACCCTCGCCGCCTTTGAGCCAATGCTCGGATACAGCAAAGCGTGCACCGGCAGCCTCGACAGCGTTGCGGACGATAGCGACCTCCTCAGGAGTATCGGTGTAGAAGGAGTTCAGGCAGACAACGGGCTTGATGCCGGATTTCTTGACAGTCTCCAGATGGTGCAGCAGGTTGCACAGGCCTTTCTCCACCAGCTCGCAATTCTGGGAGGTATAAGCAGCATCCAGCGGTACGCCGGGCTTGACAGCCGGGCCGCCGCCGTGCATCTTCAGGCTGCGGATGGTAGCCACCAACACGGATACGTTGGGCTGCAGGCCGGACAGACGGCACTTGACGTTCCAGAATTTCTCAAAGCCGATATCAGCAGCAAAGCCGGACTCGGTAACGTGGTAATCAAACATCTTGAGGCCCAGACGGTCACCGATGATCGAGCTCTGGCCGATAGCAATATTGGCAAACGGGCCGGCATGAACCAGACAGGGCTGGTATTCGCCGGTGCAGCACAGAGTCGGGTTGATGGTGTTACGCATCCAGGCTGTCATAGCGCCGTCAACCTCCAGCATACGGGTGGTGACGGGATTGCCTTTCTTATCATAGGCCAGGATGATATCACCGATACGCTTACGCAGATCGGCCAGATCGGTAGCCACCGCCAGAATAGCCATCAGCTCGGAGGATACGGTGATGGCGAATTTGCTGCGCATGGTGAAGCCATCCATTCTGCCGCCAATACCGATCATAATATCACGCAGACACTGGGCGGCGAAGTCGATAACCCAGTTGAACTGCACACGGTTGACGTCGATATCCAGACGGGTCAGGCCGCGTTTGGCGAGCGTAGCATCATCATAGTTGTATTCGTGCTGCATTCTGGCATTCAGTGCCACCATACCGAGGTTATGTGCGTTGGCGATATCATTGATATCACCGGTCAGGCCGAGCGAGAACTCGGTCATCGGGATCAGCAGAGAATTACCGCCGCCTGCCGCAGTACCCTTGATGTTCATAGTGGGGCCGCCGCTGGGCTGGCGCAGACAGCCGCCGACGTTCTTGCCCAGCTTGCCCAGACCCTCGATCAGGCCGAGCGATGTAGTACTCTTGCCCTCACCGAGGGGGGTAGGCGTGATCGCCGTTACCTCGATGAATTTGCCGTCCGGTTTGTTCTCCAGACGCTTCATAATCTTCAAAAAGTCCAGCTTGGCAACTTTGCCGTAGGGGATGACCTCATCGGCCTCCAATCCCAGACGCTCCGCCCATTCGTAGGGGCGGGGCATATTACGCTCGGCTTCGGCAGCAATTTGCCAGTCGGCGTATTCGCGTGGATCCAACATATTCCACTCACCCTTTCCATATAAATTACTGTTCTGTAAAAAAATATATATGCTAAAATTTATTTACCTGAAGATTTTGCGGCCAATGCCGCCTATAAACGCTCTACACCGTTGTATTTACGGTATATTATAACAGAAAAGACAGGTTTTGACAATGGTAAAATGCCCGATGAGCGAGTTCGCAGTGCAAAATCTCCGCAATCTCGCCGATGCCTACGATACCCTGACGCGCACCGCCATCACCCTGGCCGACCGTGATGAAGTATCCGATCGCCAAAAGCAGCGTGCCTTTCGCCGTGCCGAGCGCACCGGCAGGGTCATTGATTCACTGCTGCTCAACTGGGAGCTGCAAAACTGCTCCGCCGTCTGCCATTCGTGCAGCTGGGAACAATGTGAGCGCGAGCTGGCCATCATCAGCGCACTCACACCCTGCAGCCAGTTTTTCACACCCTTATTCCAATCCAACGGCTCCGGTGATTGAGCACCACCGCATACCGATCTGTGTCTGTGCCTCCCCCCAAAAAGAAAAACAACACAGCCGTCAGGCTATGTCATTTTCCCTGATTTGCGCCGCGGTTAGGGCAGACCTTTCCCGCAGCACGATTATGAGTTAAAAAGAGTTTCGCGCATTGCGCCTTCTTCACCTGCGACGTATTCGATGACGTCCGTTACGTCACACTCCAACACAGCGCAGACACGCGCCAAAATATCCAGGTCGAGCTTCTCGACCTTATTGTTATACCATTTATCAACGACCTCAAAGCGCACGTTGATCGCCCTGGCCAGATAATTGCGGCTGATGTGATGCTGCTGCAATAGCTCTGCCAGCTTGATGTTGATCCTGCCATAATCCCGGACGTATATGATACCGTCTATTTTTGGTTTTTTCTGCACGATCTTCTCTCCTCGCCGTTTCGATACTTTGCGTATCTTTTCTGCTTTTATATGTCAGCGCTTATACTATCAATAATATACGTTATTGCCACCGCAGCCAACCCCTGTATTTATAGTTACATTCTGCGAGTGATGTTTTCCCTGCGGATATAAACGAATTTTTCGACATTATACTGCCAAATATCCCGATCCAGCCGGGGCATTTTGTTCTGCCGGCCCCGGCGGCGGGATTTTTTATTGCATCGGTTATCAGGGTTGCCAGTGCATCAGCTCTGCCAATGCCAGTCACGCACCTCCGGCAGATCCTCGCCGTAGGTGGTGATATGCTGTTTGTGCTCCACCAGCTTATCCTTCATCGTCTGCACCAGATATGCCCCGCGGTTGCCCAGCTGCGGCAGCAGATGAACCGCATCCTGCACCAGATGGAAACGATCCAGCGCGTTCTGCACCCGCATATCAAAAGGCGTAGTGATGGTGCCCTCCTCCAGATAGCCGCGCACCGTCAGGTTGCGGTTATGCCGCTGATACGTCAGCTCGCGGATCAGGCTGGGATAGCCGTGATAAGCGAAAAGTATCGGTTTATCCCTGGTAAAGAGCATATCGTAATCGGCATCCGACAGTCCGTGCGGATGCTCTGCCTGCGGCTGCAATTTGAAAAGATCCACCACATTGACCACACGTATCTTCAGCTCGGGCAGCTCTTTACGCAGGATGGATACCGCGGCCAGCACCTCCAGAGTCGGCGTATCACCGCAGCAGGCCATCACGATATCAGGCTCGGCGCCCTCATCCGTGCCTGCCCAGCGCCATATGCCGATACCCTGGGCACAATGCCGCACTGCCTGTTCCATCGTCAGCCACTGCGGACGCGGATGCTTCGATGCCACCAGCACGTTGACGTAATCCCGTGTGCGGATACAATGATCAAAGCAGGAAAGCAGGCAGTTGGCATCCGGCGGCAGATACATCCGCACGATATCCGCCTTCTTATTGGCCACGTGATCAAAAAATCCCGGGTCCTGATGCGTAAAACCGTTATGATCCTGCTGCCATACGTGCGAGGACAATACGAAATTCAGCGAGGCAATCTCCTGCCGCCACGGCAGGTCACGGCAGACCTTCAGCCATTTGGCGTGCTGGCTGAACATCGAATCCACAATGCGGATAAAGGCCTCATAGCTATTGAAGAAACCGTGCCGACCCGTCAGCAGATAGCCCTCCAGCATACCCTGGCACATATGCTCCGACAGCATCGAATCGATGACCCGGCCATCCGCCGCCAGATACTCGTCATCCGCCGTCATCTCCCCGGCGAATTGCCGCCCGGTCTGCTCGAATACAGCGGTCAGACGGTTGCTCTTGGTCTCATCCGGGCCAAAGATGCGGAAATTGCGGCTCTCGGCATTATCCCGCACGATATCCCGCACGAAACTGCCCAGCACCAGCATATCCTGCGCCATCGTGCCGCCGGGGACATCCACCTGCACGCCATATTCACGATAATCCGGCAGCCGCAGATCCCGCAGCCGCAGGCCGCCGTTGGCCACCGGGTTGGCACCCATACGGCGTTTGCCCTCCGGCGCCAGCGCCGCCAGCTCGGGCATCAGCCGCCCGTTCTCATCAAAAAGTTCTTCCGGGTGATAGCTTTGCAGCCACGCCTCCAGCAGCGGCAAATTCTCCGGGTGCTGGCGGTTCACGATTATCGGCACCTGATGCGCGCGGAAGCTGCCCTCGATCATCTGGCCGTCTATCTCTTTCGGCCCGGTCCACCCCTTGGGCGAACGCAGCACGATCATCGGCCACACCGGACGGCTGATATCCCGCCCGGCGGCATTCTCCTTGATACCGCGGATATCGGCCACCGCAGCATCCAGTGCCGCCGCCATCTGGCGGTGCATATCCATCGGGTCATCGCCCTCCACGAAGTACGGCATCCAGCCGCACCCTACGAAATACGACGTCAGTTCTTCTTTCGGTATCCGCGCAAATATTGTCGGATTGGCGATCTTGTAGCCGTTCAGGTGCAATATCGGTAGCACCACACCGTCGGTCGCGGGATTCAGCAGCTTGTTGCCGTGCCACGCAGCGGCCAGCGCACCTGTCTCGGCCTCGCCATCGCCCACCACGCAGGCTGCGATCAGCTCGGGATCGTCCAGCACCGCGCCGAAAGCGTGTGCCAACGAATAGCCCAGCTCGCCGCCCTCATTGATAGAGCCGGGGGTCTCGGGCGCGACGTGGCTGGATATCCCACCCGGGAACGAAAACTGTTTGAAAAGCTTCTGCATACCGGCAGCATCCTGCGTAATATTGGGGTATACCTCGCTGTAAGAGCCCTCCAGCCAGGTATTAGCCACCATCGCCTGTCCGCCGTGCCCCGGCCCGCTGATATAGATCATATCCAGATCATACTGCTTGATAATGCGGTTCAGATGTACATAAATAAAATTCTGCCCCGGTGCTGTGCCCCAGTGACCCACCACGTTGGGCTTGATATGCTCCATCCGCAGCGGCTCGCGCAGCAGCGGGTTATCCATCAGATAGAGCTGCCCCACCGAAAGATAATTGCACGCCCGCCAATAGGCGTCCATCTTTTGCAGCAGCTCATCCGATACTGTCTGTGTAGTCTGTGTATTCTGCATTTTCTCCATCCTCAATACCTCCCTGCTAAGTTTTTACTATATTCTGATTTTTATCTGCATTTTTCTTCTGACTGCATTTTGTTCTGACCGTATTTTCATTTTTACGGCATTTTACCGGGTGCTGCCGTCCGTTGATACTGCATCACAGCACGGCACACTCCCGGCGCCATACCGGCTATTATATGCGCCGCCGCGCGGCTATGCCTTTATTATACACCATTTTTATCAATTATATTTTAATATATTTTCAGGCTGACAGCAAGCCGCCTGCACCGATAAGCACCCCTGACGCCAAAACAAAAAGCCGGTGTCCAAAAAGTGGCGCACCGGCTCTCTCCTATTGCTCTCTTAATGCAAAATACTCCTCAATACCAGCGCAAATAGCCTCCGCCAGCACCTCCTGATAATCCTCCGAAACTATCCTGGCACATTCTGCCTCATTAGTCATAAACCCGATCTCCACCAAACAGGCCGGAGCCGCATTCTTAGTCAATACCACCAGAGAAGAAGTCTTAACACCGCGATCCCTGGCCTCGGTCGCCGTGATCAGCGCCGTCTGGATACACCCCGCCAGTTCGGCGTCGTCTGCATCCCCCGGTGCGGCATAAGTCTCGATACCGTTAGCACCGGGAATGTTCTCCGCCGCATTACAATGTATGCTGACGAATACCGGCGCATCATAATCCACAGTCAGCGCCGCCCGCTCCAGCAGCTCGGGATACTCGTCCTCGGTGCGGGACATTACCACCTCATATCCTGCATCCTCCAGTCTGTCCTGCACCAACAGAGACACTGCCAGAGTCACAGTTTTCTCCTCATAGCCGCCGCCGTTGGTACCCGGATCACTACCGCCGTGACCTGCATCGATCACTACCCGGCGCAGCATATTGCCATCGTCATCCAGACCGGGCGGAGGCAGCTCGATGTCCTCACCATCGGCATCTGCACCGTCACCATCCGGCTCGGGCTCTGCCGGCGGCTCCGGCAGCAAAATATCCACCAGACGCAGCTCCTGATCGTAATTCACCATCGCCCCCAGATTCTCCGATACAAAACGCACCGGCACCATCGTGCGCGATACACCCTCATACGTCACCAGAGACACCGAGACCTCATCCGGCACGGCAGCCTCCACCCCATCGATCAGCGCCACCGCACTGCCGATAGTCAGCACGATGACCTTATCCGGGTCGTCCTCCTCGCCCATAGTGATGGTGACGGTCTGGGTGGACTTATCCCAATCCACCCGAGCCGCCATCTGCTCACTTATCAGGCGCACCGGCACCAGCGTGCGGCCGGAAAGTGCCAACGGCGGCACGTCGCTCGACGTATACACCCCATCAAAAGCCAGATGCACCGGCACCACCTCACCCGGATGGGTAGTGCCGCTCTCTGCATTATACAGCCCCACCCGCAGTCTGTCCGCCAGCTCCGGCAGTTCGCCATCGGCAGCATCGCTTTCGTCGGCATCGGCATCTGCATCAGGGTCGGCATCGGTATCTGCGTCTGTATCGGCATCATTAGCCTCATCATCCGGCGTACCGTTGATAATATCCTCGGGGTTCAGCACCTCGCCCTGATTGTTGACGATCTCCATATCCATCGGTATCGTATCCGAATCGTCCCCGGTATAGGCATCGGCCACAGCCGGGCTGCCCCACAGCATAAAAAACAGCAGAGCAAGCGAAAGCAGCAGCCACACTCTGCACGATTTTTGTCCGCATCCCGCAATCAACTGCATAAATTTCCCCTCCATAAACAGCACCGGGCAGCACCCGGGCACATACTATACACCATAAGACCTGCTGTGATCCATCCGCCATCGGCAGCATCCGCCGCCATTTGGCAAAACACTTTTTAGTGTAGCATAAAATCGCTTTTTTTGCAAGATACTGCGCCGCACGGCAGAGATTTTCCTGTATTTAGCCGGCAATATCTGCACATATCACATCCTGTCGAAATTTTGTGCAAATAATTCTGAAAATTTTTCACAAAAGGTGTTGACAATTATGACCCGACACGGTATAATAATAATCACTTCGTTGGTAAATCCAGCGAGCTTCGATAATCCTCGATAGCTCAACGGTAGAGCATTCGGCTGTTAACCGAAGGGTTGCTGGTTCGAATCCAGCTCGGGGAGCCACACAATAAAGGAACTGCTCCTCGTGATCAGTTCCGTTATTTTATCCGGGCCATTAGCTCAGTTGGTTAGAGCCACCGGCTCATAACCGGTCGGTCTCAGGTTCGAGTCCTGAATGGCCCACCAAAAATCGCCATCTTTCACAAGAAGGATGGCGATTTTTACTTCTACACCGTTTCACTATTCACTGTTTCACAAAAGGCTGCAAAAATAATCGAGAAAGAAAAATTTGAGAAATTTTTTTGTTCGAGTCCCGAATGACCGACCAAAAATCGCCGTCTTTCGTAAGGAGGATGGCGATTTTTACTTCTGCACCGTTTCACTGTTCACTCTTTCACACAAGGCTGCAAAAATAAT
>JAFQHB010000050.1 GCA_017398165.1 Bacillota bacterium | reverse complement strand
TATGAAAAAATTCAACTTCAGAAATCTTTACTTCGCACTCTCTCTGGCGCTGCTTTTTACCTTTGCCGATTCTGCCGTCTATATCTTCCTGGCCATCCATCACGGTCTGCCCACCGCCGATCAGCCCACCCCCGGGCAATTACCCTACCAAACGGCCAGCGATATCTCGCCGCGTGTCCAATGCGTCACCGCCGAGGATGAACTGGTCATCACCGAGACTTATACCCAATGCGGCCACACCGAGGAGACGCATCTCAGCGGCGCGTCGGAGTTTGTATCATTATCCTACGATCAGCTCACCGCCGAGGGCTGGGATGTTGCCGAGACCGGCGAGCAGCGGCTGAAATTATCCCGCACACGCGATGCCCTATGCCCCACCGAGGCCGCCTGCCGTCTGATCTGCCTGACAGACCGCGGCGTTGCAGTTTACCAGGGCACCATCGCCCATCGCGGCAATATGCTGATGGAGATGCCGCTGCAGCTTTCCGAACTGCCGCCCGAGCTGACGGACGCCCTTGCCGCCGATGGCTATCAATTAGCCTCCGAGGATGAATTAAACGCCGTACTGGAATCTCTCGATGAATTGGCCGCGCCTGAATAAACCGCACCCTGCCTCCCGGCAAAAACAAAGATATTTAATAATGTAGATTTTCCGCCGCCGCTGTGCTATCATAAAAAGAGAAGCGGAGGTGTCTGCCATGTTGACAGGTATCTGTGAATATCAACTTTTGCTCCCCGGCGCACACTCACTAAAGGAGAAACGCTCGCGGCTGAAGAGCCTGCAGGCGCGCCTCGGCAATAAATTCAACGCCGCGATCTGCGAAAGCGGCGATCAGGAGCTATGGCAGCGCGCCCGCATAGGCATCGCCGTAGTCGGCAACGAGCGGCGGCACGTCGAAAATATGCTGGATAACATCACCGCCTTTATCGAGTCTTTCAGCGATGAGATCATCCTGCTGCAGGCCGACCGCGAGATTCTGTGACAATCTGCCGGCAGCACTTTGGGGCAGTAATTCACACGATCACCCCGCCCCATATGCCGCTGCGCCATACCCTTTCGGTTATACGGCAGGCAGGCGCAGCACCGTTTGCCGACCGCACCCCAAAAAAACCAACCAGAGGCATCAATATGAACACCAATATTATCCCCAACACCGACGCCGCCCACTGGCCGCACCCCGATCAGCAGCCGCAGCGCCGTGCCAAAATGAATATCGTCCTCTTCGAGCCGGAGATCCCCGCCAATACCGGCAATATCTCGCGCACCTGCGCCGTCACCGGTGCGGCGCTCCACCTCATCGAGCCGCTGGGCTTCGATATCAGCGAGCGTGCCGTGCGCCGTGCCGGGCTGGATTACTGGCAAAAGCTGGAGCTTTATACATACACCGATTGGCAGGATTTCCTGAGCCGCAATCCCGGTGCCCCGATATTCCTGGCCACCACCCGCGGCAGCGTGCCGCACACCCACCTCTCCTACCCGGAGGGCGCCTATATCGTCTTTGGCAAGGAGACTGCCGGGCTGCCTGATTATATCCACGATGCCTACCCGGATACCCGCCTGCGTATCCCGATGCAGCCGGATTATCGCTCGCTCAATCTATCCAATGCCGTGGCCATCGTCCTTTTCGAGGCTTTGCGCCAACACGATTTCTTCGATCTGGTCTGATTTTGCAGGCAAATTGCCACCATTAATATACCAGCGCAACAAAAAACCATTCACTTTTCACTAAATCAAAGGAGTGACCTACCCTTGGATAATTCTTTCCTGACGGTAAGCGGCCGCGCCGAAGCCACCCTGATCGAAAAAAAATCCCGCTTTATCGGCTACGTCAACACCGCCGCCACCGAGGCCGAAGCCCAGGACTTCCTGAATGAGATACGCGCCGCCCACCGTGCCGCCACCCATAATTGCTACGCCTGGCAGATCGGCGCGCAGGATCAGTTTCAACGCTCCGGCGATGACGGCGAACCGGCAGGCACCGCCGGCCGCCCGATACTTGAGGCTATCAAGACAGCCGGACTGAAAGATACAGTGGTGGTAGTCACCCGCTATTTCGGCGGCATATTGCTGGGCACCGGCGGTCTGGTACGCGCCTATTCGGCATCTGCCCGCGCGGCCATCGCTGCGGCAGGTATCGTCCGCTGCCAACCCGCCTCGCTGTACGCGCTCACGGTGGAATACTCCGACTGGCAGCGTCTGACCAATTTCCTGCAGGCCGGCGGCTATCAACAGCAAGACCCGGCCTTCCGCGATAAGATCGACGTACAGATACTCGTCCCCAGTGATGAGGCCGAACGCTTCACCACCAGGCTCACCGAGTTGCTCGGCCCCACCGCCTGTCCCCTGCTCCTGGATAACAACGCCCTGCTGCGTACCCCGCTATAAACCCTACATACACACCAAAAGCCTCCCAACACGGGAGGCTTTCTTTGCAATAAATACAGTTTTTCAGCACCACGCTCGTAATTCCACCGCCCTTTCACCCTGTGGG
>JAFQHB010000049.1 GCA_017398165.1 Bacillota bacterium | reverse complement strand
GTGCATAAAACTTATATGGGAGGAGGGTGGGGCGACAGGGACTTGCAAGCGTGGTACTACCCCCCAAAACCCACCTTATATTTTACAACTACCAACAGCAAGAATTGCAGTCAAACCTCATCAGCCAATCAACCAGCCGATAACGACGTTCGCCACCCATATCACGATACTGGCCAATATCGCCGCGCCAAAGCCCGTCACATAACAGCCCGGTATCAGCACCGCCACCAGCCACACCATAAAGCCGTTCAGCACCAGTGCAAAGATGCCCAGCGTCAGCACCGTCAACGGCAGTGCCGCTATCTGCAGCACCGGTTTGATAGACATATTCAGCACGGTGAAGAGAAACGCCGCCAACAGCAGCGATATCAGACTGTTAAAGCCAAAGCCGTTCACTACCCGCTCGGCCAGCAGCATAGCCAGCGCGTTCACCAGTGCCAGTATCAGTATCCGCTGTTTATCCGGCCGCTGATGCTGCACCCGGCCTTTATTATCAATATAGACCCTGCGTACCTCAAAATTACCCACAACTATTCCCTCCTGTCACAAAATTTCTCGCTTTTGCAGAGCTTCTTTTCTTTAAGTTTATCATCATCCCAAACAAAATGCAACCGTCAAACCACCCGCCGCCGGGGGCAGAATCACCTTGCGGCGGCTGCGGCCGGGTGTCAATGCGTACTTTTTATAAAAAAATCACTCTTTCTGCAAATTTTCTATAAAAAATTCCACCACTTATGGCAAATTAGTGATATAATTGTATTATATGCCATACTGGGGTGATGTGCCCCGGTATATCCGTCCGCTCACCGGCAGCATATTGCAGGCATCACGCATTTACTGCCGCCGATCGGGCAACCTATAGTATGGCATATGTCTGATATCGTATCTATGGTAATAAAGCATATCCGAAGAAATATTCGAGAGAAAGGAATGATAAAAAATGCAAGATCCACGTATCCGGCAGCTGGCTCATAATCTGGTCACTTACTCTACCAGAGTCCAGCCCAGCGAGAAAGTGCTTATCGAGGTCAACGGCGAAGCCAAAGAGCTGACCGTCGCCCTGATCGAAGAAGTCTACCGCGCAGGCGGCCTGCCGCTGGTCACCATCAAACAGGAAGAAATCAAAGAAGCCCTGCTGAAGGATTGCAGCCGGGAACAGCTCGAGCTGATCGCCAAATATGAAGCCGCCCGTATGGCCGATATGGACGTCTACATCGGTGTACGCGCCGGTGACAACAGCTTCGCTATGGCCGATCTGCCGCAGGAAAAGGTCGATATGTTCAATAAATACTGGCAGCAGCCGGTACACCTGAATCTGCGCGTACCCAAGACCAAATGGGTCATCCTGCGCTACCCCAATCACAGTATGGCACAGCTGGCACATATGCCGACACATCGTTTTGAGGATTTTTATTACTCGGTCTGCAATCTGGATTACAGCAAAATGAACCGCGCGATGGATAATCTGGTAGAGCTGATGAATAAGACCGACAAGGTGCAGATCAAAGGCCCCAATGTCGATCTGACATTCAGCATCAAGGATATACCGGCCGTCAAATGCGCCGGTGAATGCAATATCCCCGACGGCGAGGTCTACACCGCCCCGGTAAGGGATTCCATCAACGGCGAGATCACCTATAATGCGCCCTCGCTCTATCAGGGCACGACATTCGATCAGGTACACTTCCGTTTTGAAAACGGCAGGATCGTAGAGGCCAGCGCCGGAGCCAATACCGAAAAGCTGAACAAGATCCTGGACAGCGACGAAGGTGCACGCTTCATCGGCGAGTTTGCCATTGGCGTCAATCCCAATGTCACCACCCCGATCTACGATATCCTCTTTGACGAGAAGATCCGCGGCAGCTTCCACCTGACCCCCGGCCAGTGTTACGAAGAAGCTCCCAACGGCAACGACAGCGTCATTCACTGGGATCTGGTGAATATCCAGACGCCGGAATACGGCGGCGGCGAGATATGGTTTGATGACCGGCTGATCCGCAAAGACGGCCTGTTCGTCATCCCCGAGCTGGAATCCCTGAACCCCGAAAACCTGAAATAACGGGAGGTGCCACCGCATGAGCCAACCCAAGATCACACTGACCTGGGACGACCAAAGCCTGACCACCACACCCGGCCAAACGCTGGAGCAGCTTTGCCCCGCCACTGACGCCGGCGCACCGCCTGTCGTCGCAGCGATGGTCAATAATCTGCTGCGCGATCTGCGGTATCCCGTATTTTGCGATAGCCATATCCGGTGGCTCAGCGCCACCACACCGCTTGGCAGCCGTATCGTCCAGCATTCGCTGGCACTGCTGCTCTCGGCTGCTGTCGAATCACTCTTTCCCGATCGTCGGCTGGTCATCGAGCATTCACTGCGTAACGGACGCTTTTGCCGCCTGCAGGCCAGGGAAAACGACCGTCCGTTGACGACCGATGATATCATCGCGCTGGAGCGCGAGATGCGCCGACTGGCCGAGGCCGATCTGCCGATCACCAAAAACCGCGTCAGCAAGTCCGATGCTATCGGGTTTTGCCGCGCGTCGGGGGATATCCCCAAGGCCGCGGTGCTGGATAAGCTGCCCACCGATCAGGTGACGCTTTATTCCATCGGCGGCCACACCCGTCATCTCTTCAGCAAGACGGTACCCTCCACCGGGTATCTGCGCGATTTCCGCCTCTGCCCGTTCGAGGATGGCTTTATACTGGTGGATATGCATAATCTGTCGACAATGCTGGACGGCAACAGCCAACTGGCCTACCCCAGGACGCTGAACGCCACGCTGAATAATTACAGCAACTGGATCAATATGCAGGGCGTCAATTATTGCAGCGACCTGAATCATCAGGTAGAGACAGGTGATTTCAGCAGTCTGGTGGTAATGGCCGAGGCACGGCAAGAGCGCGCCATCCAACAGATAGGCGACCGCATCTGCCAGTCCTTCCCCACCGTGCGTCTGGTGCTGATAGCCGGGCCCAGCAGCTCCGGCAAGACATCATTCTGCAATCGTCTGGCTATTGAGCTGCGTAATCAGGGGCTGCGCCCCATCACCCTTTCGATGGATAATTATTTCCGCAATAACGAGGACACACCGCTGCTGCCGGATGGCCAGCCCGATTTTGAGGGCGTCGCCGCAGTGGATACCGAGCTTTTCAACCGCCATCTGCGGCTGATGCTCGCCGGTGAGGCGGTAGAGATGCCGGTATTCGATTTCAAAACCGGCCGCCGCTCCGAGCGCACTATCCCCGTACAACTGGGCGAAAAACACATCCTGCTGATCGAAGGCATACACGGGCTGAATGAAGCCCTGACCAGCGAGATACCCGCCGCCAACAAGCTGAAGATCTACATCTCTTGTATGACGGCACTGAATCTCGATAACCTGACGCCAATATCGACCAGCGATAACCGCGAGATCCGCCGTCTGGTGCGTGACGTCAGATCCCGCAATATATCCGCAGAGAAAACTCTGCTTTCCTGGCAGCGTGTCCGGGCCGGAGAGGAAGCCAATATCTTCCCCTATCAGGATTCGGCCGATTGCTATTTCAATACTTCGTTGATATATGAGTTCTCACTGCTGGCGCCGCTGATCACGCCGTATCTGCAAAGCATACCGGCTGACAGCCCCGCCTACGCCGAGGCACGGCGCTTGCTCCGCCTGACGGAATGCTTCATCCCGGCAGACGCCAAAGCCGTCCCCACGTATTCACTGCTGCAGGAATTCCTGGGCGGCAGCATTTTTGAGCTCTAAACCATATATCTTGCCCTACCCTGCCCCACAGCAGGTCAAAAATCGTTAAAACGGCCGCAGGTGACAATCGCCCGGCCAAGTTTGGAGGAAAAATCAATGTTCAAAAACGCAGTAGAAAAGGTCGGCCGCTTTACCCGACCCATCATGTTCATCCACAGAGCTTATCATTCCGATAAAGTGCTGCCCGCTCTGGGCACCCTGTTCTTCGTCAACGATCAGGGCTGTGCGCTGACCAGCAAACAGGTCGCTATGAGCCTGATGAATGCCGAGAAAATCAACCAGCAGTATGCAGCATTCAAGGCTGAGTGCAACGGCGTAATGGAAGTAAAGCCCGGCAACTACAAAAAAGAAGTACAGATGCTGGAGAAAAAATACCGCTATCAGCCCGGCGTCATTATCAACAGCAAAGCTAAATTCGTTGACGCTCCCTCTCCGTTCACCGGCTTTCAGGTACATCTGCATCCCATCTATGATCTGGCAGTTATCCAGTTCAAGGATTATGAGAAGCTGAATTACGTTGCCGAGGATATCGTCCTGCTGGATAACGCCAACGAGCTGCAGCCCGGCAAGAGCCTGTGCCGTCTGGGCTTCCCCTTCCCCGAGTTCAACAACTTCCGCTATGCCAAGGAGATTGACGATATCGTCTGGACCGAGGATCAGATCCGCGTTCCCTCCTTCCCGCTCGACGGTATGCTGACCAGACACCTGGGCAACCCCAGCAACGGCGAGCTCTACGGTCTGGAGATCAGCACCCCCGGCCTGCGCGGTCAGAACGGCGGTCCCCTGTTTGATACCGAAGGCCGCATCTGTGGTCTGCAGTTTGCCACCAACAACCTGTACCTGGGCTTCGACGTACAGAAGACCGTCAATGTCGGCGGCCGTGAAAAGACCATCAGCAACCAGCCCTTTATGCATGTTGGCCACTGCCTGCACATCAATGTCATCAAGGACTTCCTGGACAAGACCAACATCCCCTACCGCACTGCTTAATCGCGGCAGGACAAGCTCTATATACACATTCCGCCCGACCTGCCCGGGGCATCCTCCCGGCAGGCCGGGCTTCTTTTTGGCGGTATTTTCGTGATTTTGGAAATGCCATATCCGCTCCGGCGCGCTATAATAACATCAGGTAAAGCGAGGTGAGCCCAATGACGAGCGCCCAAACAGTTATCCTCCGAGGATTGGAGCATATCGAGCAGCATCTGCAGGATGAATCACTGACCCCGCAGGCGCTGGCCGCCTATTGCGGCTATTCTTACTCCCATTTTGCCCATATATTCAAGCTGTTTTGCGGCTGCACAGACGGTGATTACCTGCGCCAAAGACGTCTGGCCGCCGCAGCCGCCGAGCTGTCCGGCGGCGCCGCAGTGACGGATTGCGCTCTGAAATGGGGCTTCGCCACCCCGGCAGGCTTCACCCGAGCTTTTACCCGCCAATACGGCCTGTCCCCGCAGGCCTACAAGACTACCGGCGGCCCTGTCATATTACCCAGCCTGCCGGAGCTGATTACAGAAAAGGATGTGTCTACTATGCTGAAAGCAAAATTCGTCGAAAAACCGGCATTCAAAATAGCCGGCTATACCATCAGTGCCCCCGCCGGCGTCCAGGTAGATATCAGGACAAACGGCGCATGGTGGCAGGATCAGACCTTCACCGACCCCTCGCCCGAGGAATACGCCGCCTATGCCGGCGACCGCGATCAAATCGGCATCTGGTGGCACTGGGCTTCCCGCGATGCGGACGGCGAGCTGTACTATCTGCTGGGTGTGGAGGCCGACGACAGCAAAGAAATGCCCGCCGGTCTGGCGGTAGCCGAGGTTCCCTCCGCCACCTACGCAGTTTTTGAGACCGAACCCACCGACCTGCACGATGCCGCCGTCTTTGCCGAGGCTGTCCGTGCGCTCTGGCACCGCATATACGCCACCGAGCTGGCCGCAAACGGTCTGGAGCCCGACCCGATGGGTGCTGCCTTTGAGGTCTACAGCGCCAAAAACGGCGGCTATGATGACGCCGCTGCCACCACCGAGATCTGGGTACCTGTCCGCAAATAGGCTTGCTGCCTACATACCGGCATAACATACAGACATACGAAAAAACCGCCGCCCGGCACATTCCCCGGACGGCGGTTTTGTATGTTCTGTTTGGTTACAAACCTAAAACTCAGCCTTATCCTCGCTGATAAATTCACAATCCTCCAGCAGATCGTCACGCACCGAGCCTTTCCACAGCGGTACACCGTAGTGATAGGCCGCTTTGGCGATCATATGGCCGCCGATCGGCGAAGAAATGGCGATGAAGAACAGCGCCAGCAGGCTCTGGATGCAAACATCCACGCCCGACCACAGGAAGTAAATGAATGCTGCCAGCATCAGACAGATAATACCCATCGTAGAACCCTTGCCCAGCGCATGCATACGGCAATAGGTATCAGGAAAGCGGATGATCCCAACAGCCGCGCCCAGCAAAAAGAGCGACCCGAAAAGCACCAGCGCCGAAACGATGATCTCCCAAACGATATTCACGGTTCATCAGCCTCCTTATCTCTTTTTCTTTTTATGATGATGCCGCTGACGATGCGTAGTCGCTATCTGATTAGCGGCATTTTTCTGCTTGGCAGCCTCGGCCCGTGCCTGCAGCTCATCAGCGTCGATATCCTGCGCCGCATCAAGGTCCAGAATAATGTTGCTGTTGTCCACCACGTTGCCGCTCTGCAGATATTTACTGATAGTAACCATACCGATAAAGCCCAATATCGCAATTACCAGCGCGCAGGACATATACAGCGTAGTACCCTGACGGATAGAGTAAATGACAATCAGCGCCATCACCGTAATACCGCAGGAATCCATCGCCACGGCACGATCCGAAAGCGCCGGACCTTTCAGCACGCGATAAAGGAAGCACAGCAGATTGACGGCGCAGATGACCAGCGCAATATCCAGACACATCGGCAGGATGGTCAATTCCTCCAGAAAGGAATTATTGGCAGCCTCGCCAAAAAATGTTTTGAGCGAACTCATGGCTTACACACCTCCAGGATCTTTTTCTCGAAAGTATCTTTGATACTGGCGATGGTTTGAGCCTCGTTGTCAATATTCAGACAATGCACATAAAAGAATTTGTTGTCGGGTGCTACCTCAACAGTCAGAGTACCCGGCGTCAGCGTGACCATATTAGCCAGCGTAGTGATCCAAAAAGCACCCTCGATGTCGATCGGGACCTTGATGATGCCCGGCTTGATATTCAGCCTGGGAGAGAATACCTTGGCCAAAACGGACAGGTTTGCCATCACCAGCTCATACGCGAAGATGAAGCACAACTGGATCAGCGGCCAGACGTGATGCACATGGAGATTCAGCACCTTGGTGGCACGGCGGCCGAAAAGATGAACAATGACACAACCCAGCAGCAGACCCATTACGAAAGAGGGCAGAGTCAGGGTGCCTGTCAGCGCGACCCAGGTCAGCGCCAGCACCAGGATAAGAGTCACTTTTATAACCATAATTTAGCCTCCTGTTGCGAAAACATTACCCAAAGGACGCAGGCGCTTAATAGCTGCGTACACCGGGCACAGCCATAACGGCCTCGATATACTGTGCCGGATCCATCAACTGTTCGCTGGCACGGAGCACGACCTCCATAATCGGCTCGGCACAAAGACCCACGCTGATCGAAACAAACAGCAGCACGAATGCACCCGGCAAATATTTCCAATAACGGAAGCCCTGAGGCTGCGGCGGTACCGGCTTTTCTTCTCCCCAGAATACATAGAAGAAGATCTTGGTCATCGAGAACAGAGTGAAGAAACCGGTAATCAAAGCTACCGCCATAATCCAGATCTGATCAGCCTGCACGGCAGCATCCATCAGCACCAGCTTGCCGATAAAGCCGGACAGCGGCGGCACACCCGCCAGCGAAAGAGCGGTGACGAAGAAGCCCCAGCCCAGCCAGGGATATTTGGAAAGCAATCCACCCATTTTGTGCAGATCCGAAGTCCCGGTAACTTTCTCAGTCGCACCCTCAAAAAGGAAGAGAGCCGTCTTTACCGGCAGCTGGTGTACCAGATAAAAAACCGTACCGGCGATGGAAAGCGGAGTAAAAAGCCCCAGACCCATAACCATATAGCCTATCTGACTGATAATGTGCATCGAAAGAATACGTTTGAAATGCATCTGCGAAAGAGCGGCAAAAACGCCCAGCAGCATAGTAAATGCGGCGATCCACAGCAAAATCATATGGGTGTAACCAACATCACCCACGAAGATCAAAGTAAATACACGAACCATAGCATAGACGCCGACTTTGGTCAGCACACCGCCGAACATAGCTGCCACCGGGGCAGGAAGCTCTACATATGTGTAGGGCATCCAGAAATACAACGGAAAGACCGCACCTTTAATACCAAAAACAATCAGAAAGATCATTGCACAGACGTTTATCAGGCTCTGATCCTCCAAAGTAGCGATCTTCTGTGCCAGATCAGCCATATTCAGAGTACCAGTCATACCATACAGCATCGCCAGCGCAATAACGAATATGGTAGAAGACACCATATTAATTACAAGATATTTGAAAGACTCACGCAGCTGACCCTGGGTATTACCCAATACCGAAAGCACATAGCTGGCCATCAGCATAATCTCAAACATTACGTACAGGTTGAAGATATCGCCGGTCACAAAGGAACCGTTGATACCCATCATAATCAGGAACCAACAGGGGTAGAAATAATTCTCCTCGCGCTCCTTATCCAGCCCGACGAAGGCGAAGCTCAGACAGCACAGCGATAC
>JAFQHB010000048.1 GCA_017398165.1 Bacillota bacterium | reverse complement strand
TGATGCGGCATCCCGTGACGCCTGCCGCGTTGCAGCCGAGCCCCATCATCATTGTGAGCGACTGCTTTCCGCACGCTCCGCAGCAAGCAAATCCACGATCAAGACAGAACGCGACGCGTGGGAGGTATCCGAGGTCCTCAAGGACGGTGAACAGCGGGAAGAATATCGCCATCGGCGGCAGCATCACGGCTATCACCCACGTCAGCACCTGATATATACCATCCACCAGCAGGCTGCACAGCCACACCGGCGTGCCCAGCCCCTGCAGCGCCCCTGCCAGTACATCGCCGCCGGCCGCGAAGATATCCTCCAGCCAGCGGGACGGATACCCGGCGCCGCATATCGTCAGCCACAATACACCCAATAACAAAAGCACCATCAGCGGATAGCCAAACCAGCGGCTGGTCAGCAGCCTATCCAGCCGCTCCTCCCAGTGTGCGGCAATATGCTCCGGCAGCTTCACCACCCGGCGGCTTATCTCCTCCGCCCGACGTATCAGCCCGGCTACCACCGCATCCTCCAGGGCTTCACCGGCCAGCCCCTCCGCCGCCAGACGTGCCCGCGCTGCCGCCACCGCTGCCTCGGCTTCATCTGCTGCCCCATAACCCAATAAGAGCTGTACCGCCAGCCAGCGGGAATGACCTGCCGCCTGCAGCAGCGCCAGTTCGCGCTCTATCGCCGCAGCATAGCGCACCGGGCACAGCGGCTCAATATCCTCAGCCGCCAGCACACAGTCCAATGCCTGCGCCAGCTTCTGCAGGCCATCCGGGCTGACAAGCGATGTGCCTGCCACCGGCACACCGAGCATCTCCGCCAGGCCTGCCAGATCAATGCTGATATGCTTGCGTGCCGCCTCATCCAACAGATTGACGCACAATACCACCCGCGGCGTCAGCTCCAATATCTGCAGCACCAGATTGAGATTGCGCTCCAGACAGGTCGCATCACAAACCACAATCACCGCATCAGCCCCGCCGTTGCAGAGAAAGGAACGCGCTACATCCTCCTCCGCCGAACGTGCCAGTAAAGAGTACGTCCCCGGGATATCGACCAGCAAACACTTATGCTGCCCGGTATCAAAACGCCCGGCAGCACTGCTCACAGTCTTGCCGGGCCAGTTGCCGGTATGCTGATTCAGCCCGGTCAGGGCATTAAATATCGTGCTTTTACCCACATTGGGGTTGCCTGCCAGTGCTATCAGCTTTTCCCCCGGGCGGCGGCTGCCGATCAAATCTCCCCGGTCTATCGCCGCTTTGCCGACGGCGTTTCTCGTCAGCCCCATATCATTCCACCGCCAGCAATATCCCGGCGCTGTCCTCCGCCCGCAGTGCGATCACCGCCCCGCGAATCAGATAAGCCGAAGGATCGCCGCCCGGGCTGCGTCCCAGACATTTCACACAGGTATCCCGCACCAGCCCGATATCCTGCAAACGCCGCCGCATACTGCCGCGAATACACAGCTCGCGCACCCTGCCGATCTCGCCCGGCTGCAGTTGACGCAAGCTGAAAGCCCCCGCCCCCGGCACGTCGTTATTATAAACTCCACTCATATCCATCACCCCTTACCCATAAATTTAGCCTGAGCAAACTTCGTTGTATGCCACATAATATTCGGCACACACAACAGGAGTGACACCCAAATGAGCACAGAGGACCGGCAATTTCAGCAGCCGCAGCCCGATTCCCGGGAGTTTGGCAGCCAACCATTCTACACCCAACAGTTTTATACGATGAACGGCTACCGGCAAAAAGCTCCGGGCGGCCTCACCCCAGCGATGGAGGATTATCTGGAAATGATCTGCCGCCTGTGCATCACCCAGCCCACCGTGCGCCTGCACGATCTGGCCGCCAAACTGCACGTCAAGCCGTCCTCTGCCTCGCGTATGATCGGCCAGTTAAAAAAAGCCGGATTGATACAGGCCGAGCGCTATGGCCACATCAGTCTGACGCCATCCGGCCGGGCCGCCGGTGATTACCTGCTTTACCGCCATTCCGTCGTGCTGCGCTTCCTCGCCCGGCTCAATAACTGCGATAATATAGACGATATGCTGGAGCAAACCGAAAAGATCGAGCATTTTCTTTCCCCTGAGACTGTCACCAACCTCGCCCGCCTGCTGGATGACGACCGGGAAAGCAAATAAAAACCTGCCCGCCGGAGCAACACTTCCGACAGGCAGGTTTTATTATACCGAGCCACCGCAGGGGATTTATTTACCCTCCGGCATAGTGATCTTCAGCACCAGACCCTGCTCAACATCCGCACCCAACAGCTTAAACAGCTGCACCGGGACATAAGCAGTCTCCTTATTCCGCAGATACATAGCCGCACCATAAGACTGCGGCGCCGACATCCCGAGCACACCCTCGATGGCGGCAGCCTTATAATAGCTGTCATAGCCCGTGCGGACAACAGTCTGCACGATACCATTATTCAGCGCTGCCGACATATCAGCCGGATTCCACTCTACCTCAAAGCCCAAAGCTTCGGCCACCGCACGCAGCGGCACCATAGCCACACCGTTTACATACTCCACCGGATCATTCAGGTTTTTATTGCCCACAGTGACGTATTTAGTGGCTTCATCAGGCACCATAACGACTTTATCGGCTGTGGTCTGCCCGGGATAGCTCTCCAGCACCATATCATACCAGGCCAAAAAGCGCGAACCCTCAGCTATCGCAGTGCCGTTCTCCGCAGCTCCCGCAGGGATAGTGATGTACAGGCTGCCGTTATTGGTCAGCACCCGGGTGCCGTTCGCAGTCTGCTCTACCTTTTCAGCGGTAAAGAGGCCGACAGGCGCATCCTCGCCCACATTTACCAGCATATACTGCATCGGGCTCTGTCCCGGGATGCTCATAGTGATCATCGGCCCATAGCAGGCAACAACATCCGTACCGACCTGCAGATCAGCCAGAGTCTTGATCGCACCGGTCCCGGCGTCAATGATCGGCGTATCATCAACCACCCCGTCAATATCAATATTAAGGCGTACTTCCTGTCCGTCCACAGTATCGATCATAACATACGGATAATCCTCTCCGCCGCGGGCTACCCCGATCAGTTTGGCCTGCTTCACAACAGGCTCAATCACAGCTTCGGGCATTACGGCCGGCCGGTCATCCGAAAGATCGGCTGCATCAGCCACCCGCTCGGCAACAGCCTGCCCGGGATAAGACATCGCCACTACATCATACCACGCGATGACAGTATCACCCGTCTGCAAAGCATCGCCCTGCCACATAGCAGCCGGGATAGTCAGCAGCAGACCGCCGTTATTGGTGGTAACGATAATATCACCGCTGACATCAGCCTCCACCGCCTCCACGGTATGCAGATGTGCAGGCACACTATCCTCCACATTGGTCAGCAGCAGCTGCAGATTGCTCTGCGGCGGGATGGAGCGTGTCATCATCGGCGACCAATAAGCGTAAATTTTGTCGCCGGCTTTCAAATCGGCCGGCAGCACGGCTGCTCCGGTCTGATTATCCAGCAGCAGCGCCGCATCACCGATATTCAGCTGTATCAGCCCCTCATAAGCCGTATCGGGTCGGATGGTCACACTGTCGGTACCCACCTCTTTTACCACCGCAAAATCGGCGATCGGCGCCACCTGTTCCATAACTGCCGCTGTATCGGCAGCAGCCATATCGGCAGTCTCCACAGCCTGGGCAAAAACCGGCACAGCACCGCACAGCATCACAGCAGCCAGCGCACACAAAACTCTCATTTTCTTCATATAGATTTCTCCCTTTTCAGATGTTTTTTCTTTGCACCAATCATATCTCAGATGCAAAGCTTCCGCTATCACAGGCCATAATACCGCCATAAACCCCGGCAATCCCAAAGGCCCGGCCGCATTATGCGCCAAAACACAGAACAAAATCAGGATTCCAGCAGCTCGCTGCGGCGGCGCACCTCCTCGGCTATCGGCCAATTCAGATATTCACCGCTTTGCAGCAGGCTCAAAGCACTTCGTCTGGCTGCCTCTGCCAAACGCAGATCCTTCGCCAGATCCGCATATTTCAGCAGAGAAAGCCCGCTTTGCCGGGTACCCAGCAGCTCGCCCGCACCACGCAGACGCAGATCCGCCTCGGCTATCACAAAACCATCATTGGTATCCGTCAGCGTCTTGATGCGCTCACGCTGCTCCCGGCTCCTGGCATTATTCAGCAGCACGCAATAGCTTTGCTCGGCGCCGCGCCCTACCCGGCCACGCAGCTGATGCAGCTGTGCCAGACCAAAACGCTCGGCGTCACGTATCACCATCACCGTGGCATTGGGCACATCGACCCCGACCTCGATAACAGTAGTAGATACCAGCAGATTGATCTCACCGGCCGCAAAATCGCACATAACCTCTGATTTTTCCTGCGGTTTCATTTTACCATACAACAAACCGACTCTGCAACCGGCAAATTGCCCGCGCTGCAGACGCTCGGCCACCTGCACTGCAGATTCCAGCTCCAGCGCCTCGCTTTCCTCCACCAGCGGGCAGACAACGTAAGCCTGCCGCCCTTTGACGATCTCGCCCCGCACGAAATTCCAAACCCGATCCTCTATATCATAGCCCGCCGCCAGCGTGCGTATCGGCTGTCTGCCCGGCGGCAGCTCGTCAATCACCGATACGTGCAGATCACCGCAAAAAGTCAGTGCCAGTGTACGCGGTATCGGCGTCGCCGTCAGCACCAGCACATCCGCCAGGTTGCCTTTCTGACGCAGGGCATTACGCTGACCGACGCCGAAACGATGCTGCTCA
>JAFQHB010000047.1 GCA_017398165.1 Bacillota bacterium | reverse complement strand
GGATCTCTGCCCATAATATCAAGCTGGATGCCGGTGCAACGGTTGCTGATGCTTTTTATAAGGTTTTGGATAATAAATCCGGCTTCTCGTATGAGGCTGATCCTGATTACGTGCGTTCTATCACTTATAAGGGGACTACTCTGGGTGAGTTCGATATGGGGCAGAACTCCGGCTGGAAGTACAGGATCAACGGTGTAGCCCCCGGTATTGGTATGGATGGCAAGACCCTGAATGACGGCGACGAGCTGGTATGGTATTACGTAGTGGACTATACTGATGATACCGACCGTGATGAAGGCGGCAGAGGTATGGGCGGCAGTGTGACTATAACTACTGAGGATCGTGCTGCTGCGAATGAGGTTAAAGATCTGATCGCGGCTATCGGCAAGGTGGATGAGAACAGCAAAGATGCTATCAAGGCTGCCCGTCAGGCTTATGATAATCTGACTGATGCCCAGAAAGACCTGGTAAAAAATCTGGATGTGCTGAAAGCTGCCGAGCAGGCTTATGCGGCACTGACAGGTGAGGTAATTGCTCCGGCGGATATGCCTTTTGCGGATGTAGAGGGGCACTGGGCAGCCGATGCTATTGCCTACGTTGCTGATAAAGGCCTGATGACCGGTGAAAGCGCGAACAGCTTTGCACCGGAGGTGGCGACCAGCCGTGCGATGATCGCTGCTATACTGTATCGTCTCTCCGGCAGCCCGGAGGTAAGCGGTGAGGCCGGCTTTGCGGACGTTGTGGATGGTGCGTGGTATGCGGATGCAGTTCGCTGGGCGGAGATCAATAACGTCGTGAGCGGTTATGCTGACGGTGGTTTTGGCCCGAATGATAATATCTCGCGTGAGCAGCTGGCTGCTATACTGTATCGTTATGCGGCGGCTAACGGGCGGAATATGAACGCCGCGGCTGATCTTGGCAAGTTTGACGATGCAGACAGCATCAGCGGATGGGCACTGACGGCTATGCAGTGGGCTAATGCCGAGGGGTTGATCACCGGCAAGGCAGACAACCGCATCGACGCGCAGGGCAAGGCTACCCGTGCTGAGGTGGCGACTATTCTGATGCGTTATCTGGCAGCTTAAGAAAACAGCAGGGGAGGAATGGTAATGAAAAATCTGTGGAAGAAATGTCTGGGCATATTGCTGACGCTGCTATTGATAGTAGGCGTGGCGATTCCCGCACTGGCGGCGAACAGCAGCCTGAGTGACAATGTGAGCAAGACTGCGGCGTATATGCTGCAGACCGTGCAGAAGCCGCAGGTCGGCTCTATCGGCGGCGAGTGGGCAGTGCTGGGGCTGGCACGCAGCGGCTATGACGTGCCGCAGCAATATTGGGATGATTATTACGCAGAGGTAGAAAGCTATGTGAAAGAGTGCAGCGGCGTACTGCACAATAAAAAGTACACTGAATATTCCCGGGTCATATTGGCGCTGTCGGCTATCGGTGCCGATCCGACCGATGTAGCGGGTTATAACCTGCTGACGCCGCTGGGAGATTTTGAGAAAACGATCTGGCAGGGCATCAATGGCCCGATTTGGGCGTTGATCGCGCTGGACAGTGCCGGGTATGAGATGCCGGTAAATGCTGCGGCGAAAACGCAGGCCACCCGGCAGATGTATATTGACGAGATAATATCCCGCCAGCTCGATGACGGCGGCTGGAATCTGACTGCCAAAGGCGGCAGCAGCGCGGCAGATGCTGATATCACCGGTATGGCACTGCAGGCGCTGGCCAAATACCAGGATCAGCCCAAGGTAAAGGCAGCGACAGAAAAAGCACTGCTCTGCCTGAGCGATATGCAGAATGATAAGGGTGGCTACAGCAGCTACAGTACCACCAATCTGGAAAGTGTGGTGCAGGTCGTTACGGCACTGTGTGAGCTGGGTATTGATATCAACGATCCCCGCTTCATCCAAAACGGCAATACGCTGCTGGACAATCTGCTGAGTTACCGTCAGGCGGACGGCAGCTTCTGCCATACTGCCGGCGGCGGCACCAATCAGATGGCGACCGAACAGGGCTTTTATGGCATCGTGGCGGCTATGCGCGCTGACAGGGGCCAGAATACCCTGTACCGTATGAATGATTGTACTATCTCCATCAGTAGTGATAATAAAAGTGTGAGTGTCGGCCTGCCCGGCAAGGATGCTGCGGTGCGGCAGGTCGCTGTGAATGCTGCCGGTACAACCTTTACTGATATCAAGGCTCACGCCAATCAGGCGGCTGTTGAGGCGCTGGCCTCCCGTGGTATTATTACCGGTGAGGCGGCTGGCGGCGCGTATATCTTCCGTCCGAATGATACTATGACCAGAGCCGAGTTTGCGGCTATCGTAGTGCGTGCCCTGGGGCTGGAGACTGCTGCCAGGAACGTATTTGCCGATATCAAGCCCGGCGCCTGGTATGCGGCGTATATTGATACCGCCAATGCTTACGGTATCGTCAATGGTACTTCGGCAACCACCTTTGAGCCGGACAGCAGAATAACCCGGCAGGAGGCCGCTGCGATGGTGGCCCGTGCCGCCAGACTTTGCGGTATGGATACCGATATGGAAAGCTATGAGGTGCTCAACACTCTGGCGCAGTTTGGTGATTATGTGACCATCAACGATTGGGCGCGGGAGTTTGTGGCTTTTTGCTACAGCGAGGATATCCTCGATCAGAGCGATCTGAACGTCGAGCCCGCACGTGCCATTCTGCGCTGCGAGATAGCACAGATGCTGTATAATCTGCTGGATAAGGCAGAACTGCTGTAAAGGAGTGTCAGAGTAAAATGACGCCAAAAAATAAATGGAAGATAATATTGCCGCTCATTATTATCGCCGTGCTGGCGGTGGCTTTCTATATCGGTGGTAATGCCCCGGGCTCGCAGGGCTGGAGCGTGGGTAATGATGGCGATGTGAGTCATAATGCCGCTGTGGGTAATGACGTGTCTGCGGGTGATGATGCCTCCGGCAATCAGCCTGCCGGGCCTGATGCTGTCGTGGCAGGTGATCCCGATGTGTCAGGTGATCCCGATAAGGATGTGCCGGAGCAGACCGATGGACCGGATGGCGAGCCTGATAGCACGCTGCAGGCTGCAGCAGGCGATAAGTCCGATAATGATGCACAGAGTGAGGTGCAGCAGCCGGCCAAAGATCCTGCCAAAGATACTGCCGGGGAAGTGAAGGATGAGCCGGTGATGGTGATCGACCCGGAAACCGGCAAGGACAGGTACCAGACCGACCCGGTGCCGGAGGGCAAACCGGTGCCGGTAGAGCCGCAGGACGTGACCATCGGCAGTACGGCTTATAGCTGCACCATATCTATCAACTGTGCGACTATTCTGGATAATATTTCTTATTGCGACCCGGAGAAAGTGGAGCTGGTGCCGGAGGACGGCTGGATATTGGAGCCGATGACGGTCACGTTTTATGAGGGCGAGAGTGTTTTCAACGTGCTGCAGCGGGTGTGCAAGCAGCAGAAGATACATATGGAGTATGAGGATACGCCCATCTACAACAGCGCCTATATCGAGGGCATCCATAACATCTATGAGTTTGATGTGGGCGAGCTTTCCGGCTGGATGTATAAGGTCAATGAGTGGTTCCCGAATTATGGCTCCAGCCGCTATCAACTGCAGGATGGCGATGTGATCTGCTGGGAGTATACCTGTGATCTGGGCAACGACATTGGCGGCGGCTATTCGGCAGGTAACAGGTCAGCGTAGACTTTATGTGTAATAGCAGGTTTTATGTGCAATATCAGATGAGAGTGATATAAAATGTCAAACAGAGATACCTTTGCCGGTTATCATCCGCTGGTGAATTTCCTGTATTTTGGTTTGGTGCTGGTCTTTACGATGTTTTTTATGCATCCCGTCAGTCTGGGCATATCTCTGGCGGCGGCGCTGGCTTATGCTGTGTATCTGAACGGCGGCAAAGCAGTGCGCTTCTCCTTGCTGTATATGCTGCCGATGATGCTGATGGCAGCGGTCATCAATCCGGTTTTCAACCACGAAGGGCAGACTATCCTCACCTATCTGCCCACCGGCAACCCCCTGACGCTGGAGAGTATCGCCTACGGTATTGCTGCTGCGGCGATGCTGGCAGCGATCATTACGTGGTTTGCCTGCTATACTGCGGTGATGACATCGGATAAATTCGTTTATCTTTTTGGCCGTATTATACCGGCGCTGAGTCTGGTGCTTGCGATGACACTACGCTTCGTGCCGAAATTCAAGGCGCAGTTTGCTGTGGTGGCGGATGCCCAGCGCTGTGTGGGGCG
>JAFQHB010000046.1 GCA_017398165.1 Bacillota bacterium | reverse complement strand
GTGCCTGCCATACCTTTCACAGCTTGCCTCACTACACTATCACCCCAGCCTGAATAATTATAAAAAAATAATCTTCGGTTTTACCCGAAGATTATTATGAACCAAAGCTATGTGATTTATCGCAGATTTTTTATCGCAGGTCTTTCTGCGAAACGACCTCGCCGCCCAGCTTGAAAAGCTGCTTCAGCTTCTGCAGCTTGGAATCGGTATAGGGCGGATAGCGCAGCGCATTGGCGCTGCCCCGTGCCCGGAATACAGTCTTGGGCACCGAGAACTCCTGGAAGCCGGCATAACCGTGATAACGGCCAAAGCCACTGTCACCCACACCGCCAAAAGGCAGTGCCGGATTCAGCATATGAGACATCGTATCGTTGATGCACAGCGCACCGCAGCGCAGCTTGTTATCCACCAGCGTGATATTATCATCAGATTCCGAGAAGAGATAGCACACCAGCGGAGTAGGCCGCGAATTGATGAAGCGCACGGCATTAGCCACCGTATCATAGGTAAATACCGGCAATATCGGGCCAAATATCTCATCCTGCATTACCGGATCCTCCAGCCCGATATCCGTCAGGATAGTCGGTGCTATCTGCAGGGTGTCCTTATTAACCTGCCCGCCGAATGCCAGTTTGCCGGTGCCGCGATAAGCCTCGATATAAGAATTGAGCCGATCAAAATGCTGACGGTTGACAATACGGCCGTAATCCGCCGATTCCAGAGGCTCCTGCCCATACAGCTCGTGGATAGCAAAAATCAGCGAGGATACGAAAGCCTCTTTCTGCTCCTCCGCCACCAGTACGTAATCCGGCGCCACACAGGTCTGGCCGCAATTCACCAGCTTGGCCCAGACGATACTCTTGGCAGCTTTATAGATATTTCCGTTGGTAGTCACGATGCAGGGCGATTTGCCGCCCAGCTCCAGCGTTACCGTAGTCAGATTTTTGGCCGCGGCAGCCATTACTTCGCGCCCTACCCTGGTGCTGCCGGTAAAGAAGATATGGTCAAAATCAGCCTCGGTCAGCTTTTTGGCGACCTCCGGCCCACCGCTCACCGCAGCGATATACTTCGATTCAAAGGTCTCGCTGATCATTTTGATCAGCACCTCCGCCGTCTTGGGCGCCAATTCCGATGGCTTCACCACCGCCGTATTACCGGCGATGATTGCCGACATCAGCGGTATCAGAGTAAGCTGCACCGGGTAATTCCACGGTGCCATAATCAATACCGTACCTTTGGGCTCATATTTTACCTTGCCCATGCCGTGCATAGTCAGCTTATTGGAAAGCACCCGACGATCCTTAAACCACGCACCGCCTTTTTTGAAGATATAATCCAATTCCTGATACACCGGCACCAGCTCGGTGGCATAGGCCTCAAACTCCGATTTGCCCAGATCCTCGTGCAGCGCCTGCACCAGCTGCTTTTCATACATTTTGACAGCAGTCTGCAGATCATCCAGCGCATTGATGCGTACCATCCGGCCTTTCAGATGATGCACCGTATGACCGGTGGCAAAAAAAGCCTTCTGTTCAGCCACCAGCGCATTTATATCTTTTTTAGTCTGCATTTTATCCTCCCGTGGGCGCATCCCGCGCCCGGCCCGCACTATCGGGTATATCATAATACCGCAATATCAAGCCAATATCTACTGAATTTCAATATGTACTGAATTTAATTATAACTAAAATCCCCGATTAAATCAACCACAAATAAACCGTCTGTCAAAAAATCAATCATAAATGCCTGATAAAGGGTACTGCCGCAACCCGCCGCAGACCACGGTGCTGCAATATCCCTGCGTTTGGCGCAAAACCAATCATATATTTTTTCGCCCACATTTTCACGCCAGATTATTGACACGATTTTTCTTTTCGCATATAATTATTGTAAAGAACAGGTGTGTTAATATGGATAATCGCGTGAAGCTAAATCCCTGAATAACTGCGTAAGAGATGCGGCGCTGTAAAGATACGGATTCTTTTCAGCGTCATTTTTGCATTTACCACTTTGCATTTCATACCCACCTGTACACATCTGGCATATCAGATAATTATATAATTATATCATGCACGATATATCATGCCCGCACTGCCGCGCGCATAGCATGAAAGAGATTGTGGGAGGACTGATTTTATGACCAATGTTCCTGAATTGTTCGGCAGCAAAGTTTTTAATGAGAACGTAATGAAAGAACGCCTGCCCAAGGCCGTCTACAAAGCCCTGAAAAAAACTATCCAGTCCGGCAAACCGCTCGACCCCTCAGTGGCCGAATCCGTCGCCGTGGCAATGAAGGACTGGGCCATCCAGAAAGGTGTTACCCACTATACCCACTGGTTCCAGCCGCTTACCGGCATCACCGCCGAAAAACACGACAGCTTCATCGAGCCGACCGAGGGCGGCAACGTCATTATGGAGTTCTCCGGCAAGAACCTGATCCAGGGCGAGCCGGATGCATCCTCCTTCCCCTCCGGCGGTCTGCGCTCCACTTTTGAGGCTCGCGGCTATACCACCTGGGATCCTACCTCCTACGCCTTCATCAAGGATAATACCCTGTGCATCCCCACCGCTTTTTGCTCCTACGGCGGTGAGATTCTGGATAAAAAGATCCCCCTGCTCCGCTCTATGGAGGCTATCAACAAGCAGGCTCTGCGTATCCTGCGTCTTTTCTGCAATACCGAGGCCGAGCGTGTCACTACCACCGTCGGCCCCGAGCAGGAATACTTCCTGGTCGATGCCGAGATGTTCAAAAAGCGTAAAGACCTGCGCTTTACCGGCCGCACCCTGTTCGGCGCTATGCCCCCCAAGGGTCAGGAGATGGAGGATCATTACTTCGGCACTATCCGCCCCAGAGTCCTGCAGTTTATGGCCGATCTCGATCACGAGCTGTGGCAGCTCGGCATCCTGGCCAAGACCCGCCACAACGAGGGCGCACCCGCCCAGCACGAGCTGGCCGTCATTTACTCCTCCACCAATATTGCTACCGATAACAACCAGGTAGTAATGGAAATGATGAAGAAGATCGCCACCCGTCACGGCTTGGCCTGCCTGCTGCACGAGAAGCCTTTTGAGGGCGTCAACGGCTCGGGCAAGCACAATAACTGGTCGATGGCTACCGACCTCGGCGAGAATCTGCTGGAGCCCGGCAAGACCCCGCGCGAGAATATGCAGTTCCTGCTCATCCTGATAGCCATTATCAAGGCCGTGGATGAATATCAAGATCTGCTGCGTATATCTGTCGCCAGTGCCGGCAACGATCACCGTCTGGGCGCCAATGAAGCACCGCCCGCCATCGTTTCGGTATTCCTGGGTGATGAGCTCACCGACGTGCTGGATTCGCTGGAGAATGACAGAATCTACAAAGCTCTTGATATGGGTCAGCTTGATTCCGGCGTCGGCGTACTGCCTGCACTGCCCAAGGACAGCACCGACCGCAACCGTACATCGCCTTTCGCCTTTACCGGCAATAAATTTGAGTTCCGTATGCTGGGCTCGGGCTTCTCGCTCTCCTGCACCAATATCATCATCAATACCATCGTTGCCGAGGAGCTTTCGCAATTCGCCGACATTCTGGAGCAGGTATCGCCCGAGAATTTCAACTCTGCCCTGAACGACCTGCTGAAGACTCAGCTCAAAGCGCACAAGCGCATTATCTTCAACGGCAACAATTACTCTGACGAATGGGTAGCCGAAGCCGAAAGACGCGGTCTGTTGAATTTGAAGAGCACTATCGACGCACTGCCCCGCTACAACGATGAGAAAAACGTCAGAGTTTTTGCCAAGCACGGCATTTACTCCCGCAAGGAGATCGATGCCCGCCTGGAAAGCCTGACCGAAGAATACCACAAGCTGCTGCATATCGAGACAATGACAATGCTGGATATGGTCAATACCGAGATCATCCCCGCCGTCATCACCTACTCCAAAGAGATTGCTGATACCGCGCTGGCCAAAAAACAGCTCGGCATCTCCTGCAGCACTGAGGAAAAGCTGCTGCACAAAATCACGACCGCCAATGATGTCCTGAATCAAACCGTCGAGGATATGCAGCGTCTGCTGGCCGAGGGTGATAACTGCCCCACCAGCCGGGAGAAAGCACAATTCTATCACGACGCTATCCTGCCCAAGATGGACGATATGCGCCGGGCCGCCGATCAGCTCGAGGTGCTGACCGCCGCCAAATACTGGCCTTTCCCCACCTACGGCGATCTGCTTTTCTCCGTCTGAACAATACATAAGCCACAAAAAATATAACCGCAATTCCACCGGCTATCCGTAAAAAGAATAATCCTCCGTATGGTTTACAGATCATACGGAGGATTATTTTGTCTGTTCAACTGATTTGCTGTCCGCAGGCGATACTTCTTTAATTGTTCAATTCAAAAACGGAAAAAACTTTCTGAATACTGTTTTCAGCACCGCATTGTTTGATATAAGGCACAATATCCTGATATGCGTCCTCTGCGTTATCCTTATCTGAATAGAAATACAGCCACTGTGACATAAAGCTATGGGCATAATTGCAGTGGATATTTGCCGTGTAAATCATAACCACCGGATCCTCTATCCAGTTATCGGTCAAAACGGCACAATCGGAACGAAACGTGAAGTATTTCTGCCCGTCCTGTACATAAATGATATTAACTGTCAAATCTTCCTGAGATATATCCAGAACATCGTCAATTCCCGCCATCTTATTGTAATCGTTGGCCGCTTTCACCTTTTCAAAATAAAAACGCTCCCGATAAGCCTCTAATATCTGTTCTTCCATATCCCGGTACTGCACCGGCACCAGAATATTTAAGGTAAGATCGTCATAAACGATTAGTTCTGACAGCTCGCTGCCATCTTCCGTCTTGATAGGGTTATACAAAAAATAGTTTTTGCTCACCCTGATGCACTGTCCATTGGGGTCGATCTCCTGCGGATAATCCATACCATTCATTGTGTAAAGCAGCGTCCCCTCATCGTCCATTAACTGATAATTATAAGCATCCATAACAAAGGCATTGACATTTTCTTCAAGCAAAGGGAACAGATTTGCGCTACGTTCTGCAATTTCAAGATATTTGGCCGTGCTTTCGTTTTCTCCTGTATACTGCACAGAGGTCTTATATATGTGCTGGTATTCCTCCCATTTGGAGTTGGATAAACTTTCGCTTTCCGAGTCGCTGCACGCAGAAATCAACAATATAACAGGTAATAAAATAAGTAATACGGTACAGTGCTTTATTTTCATTGAGAACCGGTCCCTTCAAATGATGATTTGATGAATACTGCTATACATATGTGACTTTTATGCCATTGACGCAAGAAACACCCAAACGTTTTACATCCGGGTGTTCTCGGTATCTGTCATAAATCAACGCAAATTACGCTGTATGCCATCAGGTATTCTTCAAACGGTTCTGCTCTTCTTTGCCGCGGATGATCTCCCGCAGTACCGAGTTGATCGGCGTAGCAATACCCAACCGACGGCCGTATTCCTCCACCGTACCGCCGAAATAATCAACCTCGGTAATGCGCCCGGCCTTTATATCCTGATGCATACTGGTCTGCGCCGTCCGGGGAAAGGCCGCCATAAACTTCTCTGTCGCCTCGCGGTCGGCCTCAGTCAGGCCTACACCGGATGCCTTGGCGATCTCCACGACCTCCTGCATCGCCGCCGACGTCAGGCGGAAGTAATTGTCTACCTCAGTACATTCATAAATGAAGCAATCCACCGCGGCAGTCACCTGATTATAGCCGACATTCAGCATAAATTTCTTCCATACAGCGTGTTCCATCTCCTCCGGGATCTCCAGCGGGATGGGGGTAGCCGCCAATATATCGCGCACCTGTATTACCTCGGGCGCATAAGGCTCTTTGTTCTGCTCCCAGCCGAATTGCAGCACGCCACGGGTGGTAAAATCAACCGCGTTGCCGGTACGCCGCGCATCAATGCCCATAGCAATACCGAAAAGCACCCGAGCCTGCGGGAAAGCTGCCCGCAGAGCAGGCGTCGCACTGATACCGTTGAGCAGCGGCACGATGATAGTCTGCTCACCGACGAAAGCCCGCATATCCTCAATAGCCGATTCCAGACCGTAATTCTTTACCACGACAAAGATAATATCCGCCGGCACAGTATCTGCCTGCGGCTGCTCGACTTTGATGGGATAGCGCATATCGTTGACCATCAATCCCTCCGCCGTCAGTCTCTGATAACGGCTGCCCGAGGCGATGGCAAAAAACTCCTCCGGATAGGCATTATACAGATCCATACCAAAAACCGAACCTACAGCCCCCAGGCCTATCATAGCCAAACGCATTACCAAAACCCTCCTTGCAAACATCAGCTTAATTTTATTTATTTCTTCCTGCCCGGCAAACGCTTCGACAGGAATTCTTTATATGCAGCGTCGATAACGTCACTCTTTACAGCGTCATAATCATCCCAGGAAAAGCGCGTCCCCAGGACGACCCTGTGCAATTCGTTCTCCATATAACCGCAATAACCGTTTTCCCCGCAATAATCATAATAAAAATGATCGGCAAACCTCACTATTTTGCGCGATAAATCCTCGCGGGAGAGCGTCATATCACAGTTGCGCTCCAAATACTCAAAGCCGGTCATCTGGCGGCTCTTCACCATACCGATATCCGCTGCCGCCTCATTATGCAGGCTGCTCAGCAGATCGTTCTCGATCAACCACGTCAGGAAGAACGCTATATGATTGGCGCCATATTCCCAGATAACGGTGCAGTCTTCATCAGTTAATTCCTCGGGGGCTTTGCCTGTCTGGCGGCAATATATATCCGCCGCCGAGTCATACTGCCACTTGGCCTTATCGAAATCAAACCTGTTGGTTCGCATAGCGCAGCCCTCTCTCCTGCCTTAGTCGATCTCCAGCACAGCCATAAAGGCTTCCTGCGGGATGGTCACGTTGCCGACCTGCTTCATACGCTTCTTACCGGCCTTCTGCTTCTCCAGCAGCTTGCGTTTACGCGTTACGTCGCCGCCGTAGC
>JAFQHB010000045.1 GCA_017398165.1 Bacillota bacterium | reverse complement strand
CTGCACGAGGTGGCTGCGGGCTGGACGGCCAATGAAGTATTGGTGGTGCGGATAAGCCAGATCGAGGCACGTTTGCTGGCGCTGGACGGTATCGTGGACATCGGCAGGGTGACGCTGAACGGTGCGGCGGAAAATCTGCTGCTGAATGAGGATAACGTGCCGGTGCGAGGTGAGATGGATGTACGAATCGGTTGAATTGTATGAATATCTGCCGCCGGTGCTGCAGCGGGTACAGGAATTGATGCGGATATGTGAGATCGAGCAGCAGGTGTTGACGGCGGCCGAAACGGCTATGGAGCAGGTATTGCTGGAGCAGTTTGCTGCTGAAGCCGGGGAATACGGCATCGCGCGCTGGGAGAAGATGCTGGGCATAGTACCGCCTGCCGGGGTGCCGGCGGCAGAAAGGCGGCGTATTGTGCAGCTGCGCCTGGGTGAGCAGCTGCCCTTTACCTGGCAGCGGCTGCGCGAGATGTTGTCTGCTGTGGTATCGGAGGACGAGTATTTGCTGGAGCTGATACCCGGGGAGTACCGGCTGAAGGTGCGGCTGGCATTATCCGGCAAGGGAAGCCTGAACGAGGTGGCAGCGGTGCTGCGCCGGGTGCTGCCGGCGAATATTTTGCTGGATATGGCGCTGCTTTATAATACTCATGGTATTGTGCAGGGCAAAACGCACGGTGAACTGGCGGCATTGACGCATCGTGAGATCAGGGAAGAGGTGTTTGAGTAATGGCGGAATATACCCCGAATTACCGGCTGATAAAGCCGGGGATCGAGGATAATTATAACGTGGCGGATTTTAACGGCAACGCGGATATCATTGACGAACAGCTGAGGCTGGCGGCGGAAACCGGTAAGACCGCCGAGGAGCTGGTGCAGGAGCTGGCGCTGGTGAGTGAAAAGCTGGGCGCTGCGGAAAAGCTGCTGCGGACTGCTGTGATGGTGCTGGCACCGGCAGGAACGGCGGTGAGTATGGCGAAAGACGGCGTGAATGTGAGAGGTACTGCCGGGGCTGACCATGAGGTGAAGCTGGTGCTGCCGGAGATAGGCGAGTGGCAGCTAAGCTATGAATACGCGGGGGCGAGCTATCAGCGGGCGGTGGATGTGGAGCATTACGGCAATATGGTATTGGCGGCGGCACCGGTGCTGGAGGCTGCGCCGTGGGCCTATATCGACAGAATATCCCGAGAGGGGCTGGCCGCGGAGGTTTTTGACATTGGGGATGAAAAGACGGTGAGCATCGGCGGTGTGGATTATGCGGTGGTGCTGCTGGGCTATGACCACGATGAACTGGCTACCCCCAGCGGGGGACGCACCAGGGCCGGGATGACTTTTCAATTAAAGCACTGTCTGGCGGATCCGTGCCAGTGGCATAGTGACAGCAGCTATGAGGGCGGCTGGGTAAATTCTGAGCTGCGTGTAAATACACTGAGTGCGGTGCGTGAGAAATTGCCGGGTGAGCTGCTGGCGGTATTAAAGCCGGTAATGAAGATAACGGCATCACCGCTGTATAGCTATGTGGCGCAGCCGCAGAGGACGAAGGATGAGCTTTTCCTGCTTTCGGAGATCGAGGTATGGGGCACAGTACACGAATCCTCGCCGTATATCTGGCTGGATCAGCGTTATGAGTATTATCGGCTGGGCAAGACCACGCGCAAGTCGGTGAATGATGATCTGGTGACGTGGTGGCTGCGCAGCCCGCGTTGGGACTCTAACGTGGGTGTGCAGTGTGCGGTGCGTGAGCACGTGATGGGCGGCAGTACGATATCGCCGACGAACAAGCAATATGTCTCTTTTGCCTTTTGTGTGTGACGGGCAGGAGGTGAGATGATGGATAGTGAGATCGTGGTGGCAGCGATTGCTTTTTGCGGTACGTTGTTCGGTACTTTTGGCGGTATTGTGACTGCCAGTAAGCTGACGGATTATCGTTTGGTGCAATTGGAGAAGAAGGTCGAGAAGCACAACGGCATTATTGAGCGGACTTATGTTTTGGAGGAGAAAATGCGGGTGGCTAATCATCGTATAGATGATCTGGAGCTGCTGGAGCGGGAGGCCGAAAGGTGACGCCGGGGTGTGATAAGTGCAGATGGGAGGTGGCAGGATGATAAAGGAAAAGTTGGCGCGTCTGATCGACGTGAAAAGTCTGGTGACTTTGGCGCTGGTGGGGGTATTGTGCGGTATGACGGTGTGTGGTGCGGCAACGAGCGAGCTTTTTAACAGTGCGGTGATGCTGGTGCTGGGGTTTTTCTTTGGCAGGAAGAGTGATGGTGAGCAGAGCGTGAATGCGGCGGCCACTGTGGAGCAGAAGTGATGGAACGATAGCTTGGGGCTTGTAGCACGAGCGGATTGTCCGGTGCGGTGTGAGGGGTGGCGCTGGGAAGTGGTGCGTGGTATTGATAAAATCCTGCTTGGGGGGCAAAACTATATAGAGAAGCAAAATTGTATGGAGAGATTATACGCAAACAGTGCGGGGAGAGCCTGATGAGGGGCTCTCCTCTTTTTTATCGGAGGTGAAAGTGGATGAGATATCCTTTTGACAGATTTGCGGAGGGCACGGCGTATGGTGTACCGGGCAAGGCGTGGCGTTGTGGGTGGCACAGCGGCTGGGATCTGGTATCGGTGGCGGCAGGCGGCGATGGGCTGGTGTATCCCGTGTACGGCGGTGAGGTGATACAGGTGGGGCGCAGCGGCAGCTATGGCAAGTGTGTGTATGTGCGGCATCCGGACGGCTATGTGACGCTGTATGCACATCTGCGGGAAGTGTATGTGAAAAAAGGTATGACGGTGCAGGAAAAGACGGTGCTGGGCATCGAGGGGGCTACCGGGAACGTGACCGGGCGGCATTTGCATATTGAGGTGCATCGTGGGGCGTATGAGTATCCTGCGGGAATCGACCCCAGGGAATTTATCGAACGGCGAATGATGGAGGAAGCAGAGGAAAATGAAATGGTGAAGAATATACAGATCAGGCTGAACGGTGAACAAAAGACCGTGGCAGCTATTGAGAAGGACGGTTATAATTACGTGCGGCTGCAGGATCTGCGTGATGGCAGTATCGCGGTGGCGTATGACCCTGCGGCGGGGATGCCGGTGGTAAATGTGGTGAAAAGCGCGGCGGCCGGGGCATAGAGCGGCGTGCGGCGGCGCATAATTATATAAGGCATATAATAAATAGGCATAGTGATATAAAAAGAGGCAGACGGGCGTTGCGGACGGGATGTTGAGAAACCGGCCGGGACGTGTTATAATAGAGAAAGCAGGTGCCGGGGATGGAAATGCCGGAAACCGGAAGGCCGGGAGAAAAACAGAATGAAGATAGCCTGAGCCGGGAGGCGGCGCAGGTGGTGGACAGGCTGTTGGCCGAGCCGATAGACGGGGATATCCCGGATGGCGAGATACGCCGGGCGGAAAGGCTGATCGTGGCGCTGAACCGGCTGGTGCTGCTGTTGGAGCGTTCTAAGCTGGCGGAATTTGTAGAGCTGCTGCATCGGGAACCGGTGCTTTTCTGGCGCAGTTTTTTGGCGGGGCTTTGCCGTGGTATGGGGTTTGCGCTGGGGTTTTGGCTGCTTTCGGCGCTGGCGCTTTATATACTGAACATACTGGCGGAGCTGGGCATCCCGGTGCTGGGAGATTTCATCGCGGAGCTGATGGTGTACGTGGAGAGCGTGCTGCGTAGTAAATTATAGGTATGAGAAATTACAGGTACTAAAATTTGAGATATGGAGAGCCGGGTATGGTATATCTGTTGGTCATTGTATTGGGAATAATATTGGATCAGCTGACGAAATGGCTGATCGTGCAGGCGCTGCCGGTGGGCAGCGGTTTTGCTGTGATACCGGGGATATTGGATATCCACTATGTGCGGAACACTGGGGCGGCGTGGAGTATGTTCAGCGAAAATACGCTGGGTCTGGCGGTGTTTTCTCTGGTGATGCTGGTGGGGCTTTCGGTATGGTTTTGGCGGACACCGCGGGAGAATATATGGCTGCGGCTGGCGCTGGCGGTAGTGATCTCCGGTGCGGTAGGCAATATGATAGATCGTTTTCGGCTGGGGTATGTGGTGGACTTTTTGGAGCTGCCGCACTGGCCGGTATTTAACGTAGCGGATATGCTGCTGTGCGGCGGTGTGGCGGCGTTGGCTGTGTTGCTGCTGCTCGAGGAGCGGGCAGCCGGCCGGGATAAAAATACGGACAAACATATTAACGCAGGCAGCGGTGAATAAGAGTGCCGCGGGTGCAGGAGGACGAGCAGATGGCGGATATGCTGGATATTAGGGATATGGCAGATATCAGGGATATTGAGGATATCAGTAATATTGCGGATATCGAAGATATTGAAGATATCGACGAACTGGCTGCGCTGGGCGGCGAGATGCTGCTGACGGTGGCGGTGGAGGCTGCTGGGCGGCGTGTCGATCATTTCCTGGCGGCGGAGCGGGGGGATATTTCGCGTTCTCGTTGGCAGAAGCTGATAAAAGACGGTATGGTGCTGGTGAACGGCAGGAAAGTGAAGCCGAATCTGCTGCTGGACGGTGGGGAGAGCATCAGTGTGACGCTGCCCGAGGTCGAAGAGCTGGCGGTGGAGGCCGAGGACATCCCGCTGGACGTGATCTATGAGGACAGTGATATCATCGTGGTGAACAAACCGCGCGGTATGGTGGTGCATCCGGCCGTGGGTAATTACTCCGGGACTTTGGTAAATGCGCTGCTGGGGCGCTGCAAAGATCTCTCCGGTATCAATGGTGTGCTGCGTCCGGGCATCGTACATAGGCTGGACAAGGATACCACCGGACTGATAATAGCCGCCAAAAGTGACCGGGCGCACAGGGGGCTGGCTGAAAGCTGGCATACCGGGGCGGTAAACCGCTGGTATAAGGCACTGCTGGTGGGCAGTATGGCTGAACCGAAGGGTACTATCGACGCACCCATCGGGCGGCACCCCAAGGAGCGCAAAAAGATGGCTGTGGTGCCGGTGGGCGGGAGGCACGCTGTGACGCATTATAACGTGCTGGAGCGGCCGGGGCGGTATACTCTGGTGTGCTGCAAGCTGGAGACCGGGCGGACGCACCAGATACGCGTGCATATGAAATATCTGGGCTATCCGCTGGTGGGCGACCCGGTGTATGGCTCGCGCATCAGCAATCGTATGAAAGTAGGGATGCTGCTGCATTCGGCCAAGCTGGATCTGATACATCCGGTGACGGGTGAACGTCTGATACTGGAGGCCCCGCTGCCGGAGGATTTTGAGCAGTTTTTGGAGGAAGCGCGCCGCGGCGAGCGTTAATGCGGCCAGGGTGCCTAAGACAGTAATGCTTGAGACAGGACAGGAGCGTACGGGATGAATCTTTTCAGCGGACAGGCGGAGCAGAATAAGCGGCGGGCAGCACCGTTGGCGGCCAGAATGCGGCCGCGTACATTGGATGAATACGCGGGGCAGGAGCAGATAATCGGCCGGGGGCGGCTGCTGCGCCGGGCTATCGAAGCGGATCAGCTTTCGTCGCTGATTTTTTACGGACCGCCGGGAGTGGGCAAGACCTCGCTGGCACGGGTGATCGCCAATTCGACCAGCAGTGATTTTCGCCAGATATCGGCGGTGGGTGCAGGTATCGGGGATATCCGGGCGGTGGTATCGGCAGCCAGAGAAAATCTGGAGCTGTATAATATGCGGACGGTGCTTTTCATCGACGAGATACACCGCTTTAACAAGGCGCAGCAGGATGCGCTGCTGCCGGCGGTGGAGGACGGTACTGTCATCCTGATCGGTGCGACCACCGAGAATCCGTATTTTGAGGTGAACGGGGCGCTGCTTTCGCGATCCCGGATATTCCGCCTGACGCCGCTGGAGGAGAAGCATATACGGGCACTGTTGCTGCAGGCTCTGGCGGATAAGGAGCGGGGACTGGGCGGCTACCGGGTAGATATGCAGCAGGATGCGCTGAACCATATCGCGGCGGCGGCCGCAGGGGATGCCCGGACGGCTTATAATGCGCTGGAGCTGGCGGTGCTGACGACCGCGCCGGGTGAGGACGGTGTGCGGCACATCACGCTGGAGGTGGCGGCTGAGAGTATCCAGCAGAAGGCGCTGCATTACGACAAAAAAGGCGATAATCATTATGACGTGATCTCGGCTTTTATCAAAAGTATGCGCGGGTCTGACCCCGATGCTGTGCTGTATTATCTGGCGTGGATGATACAGGCGGGCGAGCAGCCGGAATTTATCTGCCGCCGGATCATTATCTGTGCCGCCGAGGACGTGGGGCTGGCTGACCCGCAGGCGCTGCAGGTGGCGGTATCGTGTATGCAGGCGGTACACTTCCTGGGGTGGCCGGAGGCACGTATCCCGCTGGCTATGGCGGCGCTTTATGTAGCACGGGCGCCCAAGAGCAACAGTGCCATTATGGGTATTGATGCGGCTCTGGCGGATATCAGGCAGAACGGTGATTTCTCGGTGCCGGCACATCTGCGGGACGCACATTATCCCGGAGCGCGGGAGCTGGGGCACGGGCTGGATTATAAGTATCCGCACAGCTATGGCGGCTATATCAAGCAGCAGTATTTGCCGGATGGTATGGCCGGGCGCAGGTATTACCAGCCGTGCAGCAACGGTGAGGAAGCTCTGCCGGAGTGGTTTCTGCGGCGGACCGAGCAGGAATAAAGATGATGTGCCGGGATTATATACGGAGAATAAAAGACATAAGAAAAGCAGGTCGGTAGAATGATACTCGACCTGCTTTTTGAGTTTTATGGGGTTTGGATGTCTTTATCGTCCGTCAGGCGTTGGCAGCCTGCGATGATACGCTCCTCGCCGCTGAAAGCACAGGTGTAAAGCACCAGATCGTAATCACTGTCCTGCACTGACTCCACATCGGTGGGCTCTACGCGCTGCACTGAGCGCACTGCATAGGTGCTGCTGCCGCCATCCATATCGGTAAAAAGCACCACGTCCTCGGCATCCAGCCTGCCCAGACGGCCGAAGTGATTCTTGTAGTTATGCGCCGCGATTACCAGATCATCCGATTCCGGCGAGCCAAAATGACGGCAGGGAGCGATCTTCAGACGGTCATAATCCCACTCGGCCATCACCGGCAGCTCCAGCTCCAGACTGGGTATTGAGATGTAACTGATGTATTCGTAGCCGCCATCCTCGGTTACTGTCAGTTTGGCAGGCTCTACTGTTGTCTCCGGGATGGTTTGCTGCACCTTTTGCAGCATTACCGCGGCTTGCTGACCGGCATTATCGTCCTCCGCTCTGTTCCCCCAAAATAAGAACAGCGCCGAGGCTATCAGCGCTGCTCCTGTCAGCATCAGGGCAAGCCCTGCTTTATTCTGCCGCATGGTCTTTCTTTTTCCGCATCAGGACGATGCCGGATGCCAGTACCAGCACGCCCAGACCGCCAAGCAGCGGTATAGGCCAGTTTATTTGGCCGGTATCGATCAGCGATGCAGTGTTGGTGATGGTGATTACACCGTCAGCCGCGCTGTAAACCGGGGTGTAGCCATCGGGGATATCCACCTCGATAACGCGCCACTGGCCGTCGGCTGCCAGATCATCCCAGGTATGGCGCCAACCGTCAGCTGCACTCAGAGTGATGGTATCAACGGCGGCAGTGCCGTTGTAAAGCTGCAGGGTGACGCTGCCCGGGCGGTCGGGGTTGTTATCGTCGTCCCAGGCTTTTATCACCGTCAGGTCGGAGGTGAATACTGGGTCATCGGGAGCGTCTGTGCCGGGGGTATCGCTACCGGGAGGGGTATCACCGCCAGGGGTAGGGCCGGGAGTATCCGGGGTGGTGCCGCCGGGAGTATCACCGCTGCCGTCATCATTGGTGATAGTCACCACATTACCGGAGGGAGATATGGTATAGGTAGCATTGTAGCCGTCGGGAATGTTCTGCTCCTCGATAGTCCATTGGCAGAAGCTGTCCAGACCGGTCCAGGATGCGGTCCACTGGTTTTCGGCATTAAGGGTTTCTGTTTTTTCTTCTATCACTTTGCCGGTTTGCCTATCTGTGCCGGTCAGAGTCACGGTGATGCTGTCGGGGCGTTTGCCGGCATCGCTATCCTGCCATATTTTGTAAACAGTGCGGGAAACGGTATCATCATCGCCGCCGCCGGGACCGTCACCGCCGCCGTCATTACCTTCCTCGATCAAAAAGACCCAGTCGACCTCACCGATACGGTTGGCGTATTCGTTATTCAGCTCAACAGGCACTTCTAACTCTATGTCAAGAGTGGTGCTGCCGCCTTTGCTGATTTTGGCCAGATAGACGGGATCAGCACCCTCAAAACCGGAGGTCAGCTCATTGGGGCTGCCGCTGTAAACCACGGTATCGCCGTTTTTCACCGTCAAATTGAGCTGACTCAGGAAATCGTGCATATAAGCAAGCTCGGCATCCTCGCGCCGTTCATCGGCTGTCAATTCATTCAGTACTTTCGCGCTGATAGGATTGCCTGCCGAATCGTGCAGCAGACCGTCCATATATACTTTGATATAATCCGAGTCTTTATTATCGTTCTGGATGGTAACGGTTTCCGCCAGATTATCACCGGGCATCACGTTTTTGAAATTTTCAAACAGGTCGGTTTCGGTATAATATGAGGTGCCTGCGGGAGTATCCGGCGTAAAGCCGAATTTTTGACCGGCAACACCGGTGTAGGTGATGGTATCCGCTGCGAAGGCTGCGCTCGCCATACCGATGCAGAGCGTCCCTGCCAGCAGGAGAGTGGTGAGTTTGTGGTATATTTTTTTCATCACGCATTACCTCCCTGAGCAGGAATCGCGCCAACAAGTGTGGCCGCATCTTTGCCCCAGGTCTCTGCAACGGCATCGGCAGGTTCGGCCTGGATGGACTGGGCGAGAATTTCGACGGAGAGTTGGTAGCCATCGGGCGGGATAGTACCATCTTCCAAGGATGCCGAACTAATCAAAACAGAGGAGTTGTCATTGGCTTTCACAGGTGTTTCATGATAGTAAAAGCCGTCAGAACCTTTCGTCCAATCTGTCGTGTTAATAGTCATAGTGTAATCAGAATCCTCTTCAGGTACTGCACCGCCGTAGATGCCGGTGACTTTGCCATCGGCATCCACGCTGACCCAGTTGACTACGATTTGGGCGCGGATGTAGGCGGGGATGTTGCCGTTATTGCGGATTTGGACGTTTGTCTTAATGTTATTTTCAAACTCCTCGATGACCTCGGGTGGGACGCTGACGGGCTGGAAGGTGTTTTGGACAGGCTCGGATTTATCTACCAGATAGGCCATAGTACCGGCGATGCTGATGGTCAGCAGCAAGGCCAGGGAGACCAGCAGGGCGATGGATTTGTGTTGTGTTTTCATTGATTTTGGTCTCCTTTCTTTAGGCTATGGCGATCAGTGCCGGGGTGTCTTCCTCGCGGAGGATAGCGACGAGCTGTTCGGTGGGAAGCGCACTGGTCTTGATAGGTTCGGAAGTGTCCTTGTGAACAATGCCGCTATCTTTGAAGATGTTCTGACACCAGGTGTTGCCGTCGATCCATTTGTAGGTATCGCGGGCGTTGGTGAAAGTAACCGCGTTCTCAGTATCGGCTTTTAATATTATTGTTTTTGTCCAGGCATCCGGAGTGTAGCGCCAGGACCAGTCTGTCAACTCAGTAACGGTATAGATTCCGAGAGGCAAGCGCTTGATCGTAGTGTAATCATTCCCCACGACAACCACATCCAGACTAAAGTCATCGGGGCCAGTCACCCGGAACAAGAAGCTCTGGTTCTCGTCGACAGGCTCTGCGCCAGACTTCGAGAGGGTTAAATCGCCATACTGAATCATTTCATATACATTGGTGGCCGTATGTGCATACACTCTGCTTCCTGTCAGGGGGTCGCTGTCAGATGCTTTGCTTGTCAACTCAAGGCCGTCCACGTTAGGTAAAGTGCCTTCTTTTATGACATAGGTTTTGTCAGGTTCAGGTTTGAATTTGCTTCCCTCATCTTTAACAAAGGTTGCTGTACCATATAGCACTGAATTGAAACTATTAAGATTAATGGCTACCCGGGCCGTTGCCACGCATTCCTGGGTTTGATCAGCTTGAACTTCGAACAGTTCAAACGGGACTGTATAACCGCTGAGCGCAGTCTTTAAGGTTTCCTTTTCGGCATCAGAAAGATCGTTAAAGTTGGAAATTTTAACCTCTTTCGTTACTGTCACGCCATAAGTTTCAAAATACAACTGAAGAATATTATGGTTCGTGTAAACTTCATCAAGAGTTATTCCCGTGTAGGGGCGTCCATTGATTTCGGTCTTTACCAGTGTGGTACCACTTAATTCAGAACTTGTGCTGTTATGAGACGCAGTCTTATTCAGAGGATATCTCATAGTGTCACGGTTGAGATCAACTTTGCCGCTTTCAGTCAGAGCACCCTGCAGAACGCCGTCTTTGTAATACTCAATCTGCCAAGGCATTTCGTCCGAGAAAGAAACCTTATCTATAAAGTTGCCACCTGAGTAGTTTGCAGGTTTCCCCATCGCTACATGAGCTCTATCGTGAGAAGTGCTACCTGCTGCAAAGAAGAAACGGGTTAGGTATTCACCATCACCAACCACATAAGAAGAAGAGCTTGCATACGATTTCCATGCGGTATGGTCTGTAGCTACTTCCCATATTTTGAATGTAATTCCTTTGTAAGTTACTTCCTTACCATTTGCATCAAAGCTGTACTGTGTGGTCGGTCTCTGAATTGTAAAATCATCCACTAAAAAATTAGCGGCACTAATCAACTCATTCAACTGATCCTGTGTTTTAATCTGAGAGACCTGATTTGTAGGAGCTGCAATAACATACATATAGTCTTTCTGGTCAGTCAAAGTAGTTTTTTTGTCATTCGCAGTAACGGTATAACTATGTCCATCCGGTAGCCAAGTGCCACCATACACCGCAGAAGAACCCGAATAGTTTCTTGCTCTGTGAGAAAGTTGCCAATACATAGATGTCCCTGGATAAGTCAGAATATCCTGATATAAAGCACCAGGAGCGTCACAGTTAATTTCTGCACACTGCACACCATCAGGGAATCCATAGTCTGGTACAACATCATCATAGGTCAGATTTACACCTGCATAAGATTTTTCTGGAGCCAGTTTAGATATGCCATATGTGCTTTCAATGGCATATGTACCATTGCTCTGTTGAAAATCCTTATTATAGTTCAGAATCTCAATGTCCTGACAAACCTCATTATCTCGAACGCTTTCGCTGGTCGTTTTCCAGTAAAGACCCGGTGCACCATTGGGATAGTCGTGTGTGACATGTACCGATTTCGGATACTCGAAACTGCCATTCAAAAGCTCATTTCCGTAAGGCACTGTGTACTGTGCTGTTGCAATAGTATTATCTCCATTCTTAACCGTAACGGTATAGGTCTTCATCGGAGTAGCGGTGTTAGCATCTTCCGCATCAATACCGCCACGATCCATTGCAACATTGACTGCACCCTCACGGATCGCATACGGAGCTTCCAGAGCAACGGGATTCACAGTCTCACCATCATCTCTTATCCACTCATATGTAAATCCTTCAGTGTCAATGTCAATCAATGTAGTAAAGGTCGGAACCAGGCAACCGTTTTCCGCTACCTGATCGTCAATATAAAGGTTATCTTCAGTTTCCAAAACCTGTACATAGAAGTATTCCTGCACACGGACATAACCATCTATAGCATAATCGCCATCTGTTCCTGTATCTCCATTAGTCCCATTGGTCACCGTCTTCACATATTCAAACTGAATAGTGGCTTTATCTGTACCGGAAGGTTGTTTTGCTGTTAATTTCAACCAATAGTACTGGTAAAAATTTGTGTTGTCGCCAGTGGAACCATCAGCAGAAAGATTGCTGTTATATACCTCGAAGTCTACATATTCGTCACCTACCTCTACCGTCCAAGTGCCACGACCTGTGTTGGTAGTTCCAGAAGTCGGTTCCCATTTGAAATACTGAACATCGCCACGCTTCATTGTTATGGTCGAATTTGGTTTAAGCTGCTGTGGGGACTGATCATTGTAGCCATTAACAATAAAAATCGAAAAACTATCTGTCTCAAAGGAAATCGTACCATTCTCATTCACGATTACTTCGTCATCCTCGGAACTGAGAACAGTATAATAAACAGTATTCTCGTTTTCATCGGTGTAAGACTGTGCGGAACCATCCTCAATGGCACGCTGAATAGCTGCCTCATCATCAAGGATGTGATATACTTTAATTTTCTGATCATCCTGAATATCCGTGGTATCCAGAGTAACGGTTACGCTTTCCCCAGGCTGCCATTTTGTGCCATCGGACTCAATAGAAACATCAAAGAACTCAACCCAAGAGAAATATTCACCCATATCCGGGAATATCTCATCTATGATCTCAGTCATAGTTTCATCATCGGGAACATCGACATTCACAATAGCATCATCGGGGAGATTTCCTCGAATACCAACTGTGCCATCTTCGCTCATTACCGGCTCCCTGATCAAACCCACCAATTCGGAATGCTTTGCTTGATTATCCCAACTTAGGAAAGTCAGAATGGCATCCTTGGTTTCATCATCCAGTTCTGCCCAATCAGTGGCAATTTCCTCAGCGGATTTCTCCACAATATAGGTATACCGCAGATATTTCACGCGATTGCAGTCGCCAGAGTGGTTCTTCAATTCACCATCGCTGTTGCAGTTACATTCGGGAATCTCGGGGATCTCCTCAACCACCTTGATTGCGACACTCTGCTTGCCGAATATGCCCATATCGGCAGTCAAAACGATCTCGCTTTCAGCAGGGACACCTCCTGCAACCGTGACAAGAGCTTTACCAGAACCATGCCATGTATTATCATCGGCATCATTCAAACGTGCGTAGGTTTCATCATCGATAGAATACGTAACACCAATGCCGAAGAAAGTGTCATGCTTAAAATACAGGTTCTGAGGCTCATCGGATGCCAGAACATAAATGATCTCGCCGTCATACTTCTCAACATTGATAGGCGCATTCTCACCGTGACCGTCGATCTTGGTATATACACCATTGGCCTCGGTGTAGATATCAGCAGTCACAGGCTCCAGATAGAAGTCGCAATTTTCTGTATGGAAAACAACATCTTCTCCGCAGTTGCAGACGGGGACGTATTTTTCGCAGCCATTCAGGTGCAGTTCACCATTTTTAACACCGCATTCGGGGCAGGAAGAATGAATGGGACAATCAGTCTCAGGAGCAGTTTCGCAGGTGCAGAGAGTGATGCAGGTTTCAGAATGTCCTTTGGTCATACCACACTCAGGGCAGGCTTCTGCAACAGGCTTAGCAGGTGCTTCATATTGAATGCAGCTCTCCAGATGGCTGCCGCCCAACGTGCCACAATCGGGACAAATGTCAAAAAGCTCATCAACAGCAGGAGTCTCACCCTCGGCAGGGGTTTCGCCATCGGCAGGATTCTCACTTTCGGTCGGGGTTTCGCCCTCGGCAGGATTCTCACTTTCGGTAGGGGTCTCGTCCTCGGTAGGAGTCTCGCCCTCGGCAGGAGTCTCACCCTCGGTAGGGGTCTCGCCCTCGGCAGGAGTTTCGCCCTCAGTGGGGGTCTCGCTCTCGGCAGGAGTCTCGCCCTCAGTGGGGGTCTCACCCTCAGTGG
>JAFQHB010000044.1 GCA_017398165.1 Bacillota bacterium | reverse complement strand
CAAGCCCACCGTGGCTTTCCCGCATCTGCCGGAGAACGCGCGTACCATCGATAAGGTGGGGGATATCAAGATCGATCAGGTAGTTATCGGCTCCTGCACCAACGGTCGTCTTTCGGATATGGCCGTGGCAGCGGAGATATTGCAGGGTAAGAAGGTGGCCAAAAACGTGCGTGCCATCATCATCCCGGCGACTCAGCTCATCTACAAGCAGTGTCTGGAGCTGGGCTATCTGGAGACCTTTATTGATGCAGGCTGTGTAGTATCGACGCCCACCTGCGGCCCGTGTCTGGGCGGCTATATGGGTATCCTGGCTGATGGTGAGCGCTGCGTAGCCACCACCAACCGCAATTTCATCGGCCGTATGGGCCATACCGGCTCTGAGGTATATCTGGCCAGCCCGGCTGTGGCTGCTGCCAGCGCACTGACCGGCAAAATCTCGGCCCCTGAGGAGGTAATGTAATATGATAAGCAAGGGTTTTGTACATAAATACGGTGATAATATCGATACTGACGTTATCATTCCGGCACGTTATCTCAACACCTCCGATCACAAAGAGCTGGCCAGTCATTGTATGGTGGATATCGATGCTGATTTTGTATCGCGCGTCAGGGAGCAGGATATTATGGTGGGTGGTTTCAATTTTGGCTGTGGTTCCTCGCGTGAGCACGCACCCATCGCTATCAAGGCTTCGGGCATATCCTGCGTTATCTCCAAGAGCTTTGCGCGTATTTTCTATCGCAACGCCATCAATATCGGTCTGCCGATTCTGGAGTGCGCTGATACCGACCGCATTGAGGCAGGTGATGAGCTGGAGATCGATTTTACCGGCGGCATCATCCGCAATCTGACCAAAAACGAGACTTATACCACTGAGCCGTTCCCGGAATTCATTCAGGATATTATGTCCAAGGGCGGCTTGCTGAACGCTATCAAATAATCTGCTGCAAATATTTGCTGAAGTATAGTCCGGATCAAATCAACCGATGGGAAGTGTGAAGTATAATGAAAAAAAATATTGCTGTTATCAAGGGTGACGGCATCGGGCCGGAGATCGTCAACGAGGCGTTGAAGGTGCTGGATGCTGTCGGCCGCAAATTCGGTCATGAGTTTGTATATGAAGAAGTAGATATGGGCGGCTGCTCGATCGATAAACACGGCGTACCGCTGACGGAGGATGCCATCGCAAGATGTCTGGCCAGCGATAGTGTGCTGCTGGGTGCTATCGGCGGCTACAAGTGGGATACTCTGCCCGGTGAGCTGCGCCCCGAGCGTGGTCTGCTGGGTCTGCGCGCGGCTATGGGGCTGTATTCCAATGTGCGCCCGGCCCGTATGTTCCAGCAGCTGGCGTTTGCTTCGCCGCTGAAGCCCGAGATCGTAGAGCGCGGCATTGATCTGGTGATCGTGCGCGAGTTGATCGGTGGCGTATACTTTGGTGAGCATATCACCGAGGAAGTAAACGGCGAGAAGAAAGCTACCGATATGATGAGCTACAGCACGCATGAGGTCGAGCGTCTGATGCATATTGCCTTCAAGATGGCGCTGAAACGCCGCAAGAAAGTGACTATGATCGATAAGGCCAATGTGCTGGATACCTCCAAACTGTGGCATGAGATCGGATATGCTGTGGCCGAGCAGTATCCTGAGGTGGAATACGGCTATATGCTGGTGGATAATACCGCTATGCAGCTGGTGAAAGATCCCTCGCAGTTTGATGTTATCGTGACCGAGAATATGTTTGGTGATATCCTCTCAGATGAGGCCAGTATGATCACCGGCTCGATCGGTATGATCCCGTCCTCCAGCCTGGGTGATGGTACTGTCGGCCTGTATGAGCCTATCCACGGCTCGGCGCCCGATATTGCCGGCCAGAACATCGCCAACCCCATCGGTACCATCCTTTCGGCGGCTATGATGCTGAAGTACTCCTTTGATATGGATGCCGAGTACGAGGCTATTGAGGCGGCTGTCAACAAAGT
>JAFQHB010000043.1 GCA_017398165.1 Bacillota bacterium | reverse complement strand
GATACGCGCCCTGCTGCTGGAGCAGCGGGAGGCGGCGGTCTGTCCGATGGCCGAGGCGCTGCTGATGGCGGCTGACCGCGCGCAGCACGTGGATGAGCTGGTGCACCCTGCTCTGGCGGCCGGCAAGCTGGTGCTGTGCGACCGTTATATTGATTCGCATATTGCCTATCAGGGGTATGGGCGCGGGCTGGATGTCGGCTTCCTGCGCTATCTGAATGAGCAGGCGGCAGGTTTGCAGCCGGATATGACGCTGCTATTGCTGCTGCCGCCCGAGCTTGGGCTGGCGCGTGCCGGTGGGCGCGGTGCTGCCGACCGTATGGAGGAGGAAACTCTGGCTTTTCATCAGCGGGTGACGGCGGGCTATGCCGCTATCGCCGCGGCAGAGCCGGAGCGGGTGCGGGTGATCGATGCGGCGCAGACGGCGGAGGAAGTGCAGCGGCAGATCCGCAGTGCGGTATGGGCACTGCTGCGCGGGAAAGGTCTGGTGAGCGGCGATGCTGTATGACAAGCTGGCGGGCATCGTGGCGGCCGGTAAGATCAGCCACGCCTGGCTGCTGACCGGGCGGCCGGAGCATACGCTGGAGCAGGCGATAATGCTGGCCGAGGCTCTGCTGTGCCGCGAGGGCGCACCGGGCGGCCAACCCTGTGGGCGCTGTGCATCCTGCCGCAAGATAGCGGCGGGCAATCACCCTGATCTGCAGCTCATCCTGCCGCGCGGGGCGAGTGTGAAGATCGATCAGACGCGGGCGATGCAGTATATGGCCAATCTGGAGTCTTACGAGGGCGGGCGGCGCGCCGTCATTATCCACAACGCGCATACTATGCCGCCGGCTGCCGCCAACAGTCTGCTGAAGATATTGGAGGAGCCGCGCGGCGGGCTTTTTCTGATACTGACGGCGCCGCTGGGCGATAGTCTGCTGGAGACTATACTTTCCCGCGTTGTCTGGGTGCGTCTGCCGGAGAACTTACCGCTGGGCGAGACTGACAGCATCTATACCGAGGAATACCTGCCCGAGCTGCAAAAGGAGCGTGAGCTGGCCGGACTGATGCGCGAGAAGTGCCGTCGGCTTTTTGAGCTGCTGCCGGGGGATGGGGCGCAATTAGTGGTGTTGGCGCGTTCTTTTAAGGAGGACAAGCAGCGCAGCATACCGGTAAAGCGCCAGATGCGGGTTTTCCTGGACGAATTGTTGGCCTGTCTGCACGAGCAGGCGGTGGTGAATGTTCGCCGTGCCGCCGGTGAGCAAGCGGAGCTGCCGCTTTCCGGGCAGTTGGTTTTTGATAAGAACGGGGCTTTGCAGGCGGCGGCATTGGTGGAGGATGCACGGCGTGATATTGATGGCAACGTCAACGGCGGTCTGGCGATGAGTGTGCTTTTCCTGCAGCTGCACGCTATCGCTGCGGGTTGCTGAAAGCAGCGATTTGCGCGGGATATCGGTGACGGCGTTGCATCGCAATAATAAGTGTTGGTTAGCCTTCCGATTTATTCGGGGGGCTTTTTTTGTTGGGTTTACGCTTGCTGCGCTCGGTCATCTCACTGCCCTTGCGGGCACTTCCGTCCCTGCGGGGCTCCTTGCCGCCTTTTGGTTGAAATTTTTGCCCCGCGTACACATTATTGACGCGCCGCCCTTGCGGGCTTGCGTCTGTGTGTGCGGGCCGGGGAGGTTTTGGTGCTGATGTCGTTGGTTGGGTGGTCGCAAACTTTATCCTGCCTGACAAAAAGTGAAAAAAATAAAGCCGATAATGCGTGGTGCGGGTGCATTATCGGCTTTTGCTGTTAAATTATGGTGCTTTAGCGAACGGTGCCGCCGGGCAGGATGTCGCAGGGGGCTTCGATGACCTGCAGAGTATCGCCGCAGGATGCCGCCAGTATCATACCGCGGGATTCTACGCCGCGCAGCTTGGCAGGCTTCAGATTGGCGACGATAACCAGCTGCTTGCCGATCAGTTCCTCGGGCGTGTAGTGCTGGGCGATACCGCTGACTACGGTGCGCTCCTCGTTGCCCAGGCTGACGGTCAGCTTCAGCAGTTTGTCGGCTTTTTTGATCTTCTCGGCGGTCAGTACCTTGCAGACGCGCAAGTCGATCTTCTCAAAGTCCTCAATGGTGATCTCGGGCTTTAGAGGTGCGATCTCGGCGGCTGCTTCGGCTGCCTTGGCTGCCTCGGCGGGTGCTGCCGGTGTGGGCTGCTCGGCAGGTGCTGCCTGCTGCTTCTCCCATTCGATGCGGGGGAAGAGCGGTTCACCGCGTTTGATGCGGGTGCCGGCGGGCAGTTTGCCCCATTCCAGGGCTGTCCAGTCGCTGCCTGCGGTCTCGGCGGTCAGACCCAGCTGTTCCCATACACGGTCTGCGATATGCGGCATCACAGGGGAGATCAGGATGGTTACCTGGCGCAGCACCTCGGCCAGATTATACATTACGGTTTTCAGCTTTTCGGTCTCACCGGCTTTGTTGAGTGCCCAGGGGGCAGCGGCATCGACGTATTTGTTGGCTTTGTTGACCAGCTTCCAGATTTCGGAGATAGCATTGGCCGCATCCAGCTTGTCCATATAGCGAGCCATATTTTCGGGGGTAGCGGCGGCCAGCTCGATCAGTTCGGCGTCAAACTCGGTGCCCTCGGTGCCGGGAGTGATCACACCGCCCAGGAATTTCTCGATCATCGCGGTGGTGCGGGAGAGCAGGTTGCCGTAATCATTGGCCAGATCGATATTGATGCAGTTTACCAGAGCTTCCTCGCTGTAATTGGCGTCCATACCGTAGGCCATCTCCCGCAGCAGGAAGAAACGGATGGCATCCACGCCGTATTTCTCGGCCAGAATGACGGGATCAACGACGTTGCCTTTGCTCTTGCTCATCTTGCCGTCCTGCATCAGCAGCCAGCCGTGGGCGACTACCTTTTTGGGCAGCGGGATATCTGCCGCCATCAGGATGATAGGCCAGATGATAGCGTGGAAACGGATAATATCCTTGGCCATCAGGTGAATGTCTGCCGGCCAGTATTTGCGGAACTTGCTGTCGTCATCGGTGCCGTAGCCCAGTGCCGAGATATAGTTGGTCAGCGCGTCAAACCAGACGTAAATGACGTGTTTGGAGTCGATCGGTACCGGGATGCCCCAATCAAAGGTAGTGCGTGATACGCACAGATCCTCCAGACCCTGCTTGACGAAACTGATCATCTCGTTGCGGCGGGTCTCGGGCTGGATGAAATCAGGGTTGGCCTCGATGAATTCCAGCCAGCGGTCGGCGTATTTGCTCATCTCGAAGAAATAGCTTTCCTCGTGCGCTACCTCTACCGGTCGGCCGCAGTCGGGGCAGGTATGACCCTCGGCCAACTGGCGCTCGGTGAAGAATGTCTCACAGGGGGTGCAGTACCAGCCGGAGTATTCAGATTTGTAGATGTCGCCTTTTTCGTAGATCTTTTTGAAGATGTCCTGTACTACTTTGACATGCCGTTCATCGGTGGTGCGGATGAAATCATCGTACTGGATGTCCAGCAGCTGCCACAGCTCTTTGATGCCGCTGACGATGCCATCGACAAACTCCTGCGGGGTCTTGCCGGCTTCCTGCGCGCGCTGCTGGATCTTCTGGCCGTGCTCATCGGTACCCGTCAGGAAGTAAGCATCGTAGCCGCGCTGTTTTTTGTAGCGGGTCATAGCATCGGAGGCTACGGTGGTGTAGGCGTGGCCGATATGCAGCTTGTCGCTGGGATAATAGATCGGCGTGGTGATATAAAAAGTTTTTTTCTCTGTCATAGTGCTTCCCCCAGATCTGTTTTTCGTGTGTGTATCGTGCGTATATATAATGGTAATTTTATTAAAACTGATTATCGGAGTTGCTCTGTCTCAAGCTGCCCCTTGTGCGAAAGGATGCAGGGTAACGGTGGGATTGCCGGTATGGCAGGGTCTGCGAATCCCTCAGTCAGGCCTGAAATAAAATATTTCGGCGTGTGGTCGGGTTATTCCTGCTTTAGGGTGAGGCCCATCTCGTAGGCGGCTTTGGCGGGGATGCCGTAGGCTGCCGCTATCTCGCGCGAGGCGGCTTTCAGCTTCATACCGCCATCCAGCAGGCGTGCCAGATGTGCGCGGATGGCGTCATCATCAGGTGTGGCGGCGGCTGCAGCATCGGCACCGGCGATCACCAGTACGAACTCTCCCCGGGGGTCGCGCTGCTGCCATTCCCGGCAGAGCTCGCCCAGCGTGCCGCGCCCGATCTCCTGGAATTTCTTGGTAAGCTCGCGGCAGACGGCGGCCGGCCTGTCTGCGCCGAAGGCATCGCGCATAGCGGATAGCGTATGATGCAGGCGGTGCGGTGCTTCATAGAATACCAGAGTGCGGGGCTCGGATTTTAGCCCCTGCAGATAGGGTGTGAGCTCGCTGCCGCGGGGCACGAAGCCCTCGAAGGCGAAACGCTCGGTGGACAGGCCGGAGAGTACCAGTGCCTGTATCAGCGCACAGGGGCCGGGGATAGCGTCAACCTCGAAATCCTGTGCTGCCGCGGTGCGGAGTATGGCCGCGCCGGGATCACAGATGCCGGGGGTACCGGCGTCACTGATCAGCGCGATATTGCGCCCGGCGGCCAGCTCGTCCAGCAGTTGGTCCTCTCGTTTGGCTTCGTTGTGGCGGTAATAGCTTATCATCGGCTTTTTGATGCCCAGATGATGCAGCAGCAGACCGCTGTGGCGGGTGTCCTCGGCGGCTATCAGGTCGGCCTCCCGGAAGGCCGCTATCTGGCGTTCGGAGACATCGCCGAGATTACCGATGGGCGTGGCGACCAGCACTAATTTGCCGCCGTTATTTGTATTGTTGTCCGGCATATAACACCAGCTCTCTCGGCATATTTTGCCGTTGGTTATTGTTTGTTGCACTCATATTCGGGTTTGGTCAGGGTCTGTGTGTGATTGGGATGCAGGAGGGGTTATTCTTCCAGGGCTTTTCTCAGATCCGTAATGTAGCGATTCTGCTGTTTTTGCAGGTATGCTTTTACAAACGGCTTCATCAGCAGTTTTTTGGCAGTAACGTTTTCGGTAAAATCAACCTCGGTCTGCTCACCCCGGGGTGTGAATATTCCTGTCCAGTGACCTTTAATATTGTCATTTTCCATAGCAAACTCCCAGCGTTTGTATGGTTCTGTTTTGGTAATCGTAAAGGTAGTGGCATAACCGTCTTTGGTATACTCTATGAACT
>JAFQHB010000042.1 GCA_017398165.1 Bacillota bacterium | reverse complement strand
TAGGCAGCTTCGCTGTATAAGAGAGGCAAAAAAACACGACTGCCCGGCATATCTGCCATTGGGTCAATCGTGTTTTCTATTATATTCTGCTATATTCTGCGTGATTATTCCGGCTGCTGGCACTGTGGGCAAAAGCAGCTGCTGCGCCCGGCTACCCTGATACGCTCAATAGTCGCCCCACAGCGCGGGCACTGTTGCCCGGCCTTTTGGAAGACCTGCAAATGTTCCTGATAGCTGCCGCGCTGATTGTTGCCGTCCACATAATCACGAAAGGTAGTACCGCGTTTGCTGATGGCATCCTGCAAAATATCCCGCATCGCCGCCGCCAGCCGTACGTTCTCCTCCTCCGTCAGGCTGCCGGTGCGCCGCTCAGGATGTACACCTGCACGGAAAAGTACCTCATCCGCATAGATATTGCCCAGACCTGCCACTACCTGCTGATCGAGCAGCACTGCCTTTATACGGGCATTCCTGCGCCGTGCTGTCTGCCGCTGCCAATAGTCGACCGAGAAATCATCATCCAGCGGCTCTGCGCCCAGCGTGGCCAATCCGCTGACCTGCGATATATCACCTTCGGAGCACAGCCAAAAACGCCCAAAGCGCCGTGTATCGTTATATACCAGCTCCGACCCGTCAGCAAAGCCGAAACGTACGTGATCGTGCTTTTGCAGCGGCTCAGACTGCCCGCGATACAGCAGTTTGCCGGTCATCCGCAGGTGCACCACACACATCCTGCCGCCGCCAAAATGCAGCATCAGGTATTTGCCGCGCCGCCCGATATCGGTGATCTCCGATCCGGCCAATGCACCAAAAGCCGCCGCATTGCCCAACGCCAGTATCCCCGGAGTGATTATCTCCACTGCTTCTATCTTCTTCTGCGGCAATACCTGCAGCAGGCTGCGCCGCACTGTTTCTACCTCCGGCAATTCCGGCATCAGTCATACACCCCTATCCTGAGTATTGGCTCAATACTATAATTTCTGCATCTCATACCAGTTGCGGCCGACCTTCATATCGACCAGCAGCTCAATGCTGAGCGGCAGCGCGCCCTCCATCGCCTCGCGCACCAGGACACACATCCGTTCCACTTCATCCTCAGGCACGTCAAATATCAATTCGTCGTGTACCTGCAGCAGCATTTTGGCACCCAGACCCTCGGCGCGTATCGCCGCATCCGCCCGCAGCATCGCCAGCTTAATGATATCCGCCGCCGTGCCCTGTATTGGTGTATTCAGCGCCGTCCGCTCGGCAAAGCTGCGCAGGTTAAAGTTACGGCTGTTCAGATCAGGCAGCCAGCGTTTGCGTCCGCACAGCGTCTGCACATATCCCTTTTCTTTACCGCTGGCTACGATATCCTGCATATATTGCCGCACACCCTCATAACGCTCCAGATACGCGTCGATATAGCTTTTGGCCTCCGCCCGGCTGATGCCGAGATCACGCGAGAGTCCGTAATCACTGATACCGTACACGATGCCGAAATTCACCGCCTTGGCACTGCGCCGCTGGGCGGGCGTCACCTGCTCTATCGGCACGCCAAAGACCTCAGCCGCAGTGCGGGCGTGAATATCCTCTCTATCGCGGAAGCTCTGCCGCAGCACCTCATCATGCGCTATCTCCGCCAGTACCCGCAGCTCGATCTGCGAATAATCCGCCGCCAGCAGCATATGCCCCGGCGATGCACAAAAAGCCTGGCGCAGCCTGCGGCCCATTTCGGTACGCACCGGTATATTCTGCAAATTCGGCTCGGTTGAGGATAGCCTGCCGGTCGCCGTTACAGTCTGGTTAAATGAAGTATGCAGCCGTCCGTCATCCGCGATCAGGTTTTGCAGACCCTCGGCATAGGTGCTGCGCAGCTTGGCGACCGAGCGAAACTCCAACACCTCCGCGGCTATCTCATAACGCTCGGCAAGCTGCTCCAATACCTCCACATCGGTAGAAAATCCCCGCTTGGTTTTTTTCAGCGGCGGCAGGCCCAATTCCTCAAAGAGTACCTCACCTAATTGTTTGGGCGAATTGATATTAAAGCTGTGCCCGGCCAGTTCATACACCCGATTAGCGTGCAGCATTTCCTGGCGGGAAAATTCAGTATTAAGCTGTGCC
>JAFQHB010000041.1 GCA_017398165.1 Bacillota bacterium | reverse complement strand
GGCAAGGGCACGATGACCGGGGTCATCAGCCTGGACGACTGGTTTGCTTCTTATGATGCTGCCCCGCCCACGCTGATGAAATTCGACGTGGAGGGTGCGGAGGAAGCGGCACTGCTGGGGGCGCAGAAGCTGCTGGCGGAATTCAAACCCAGGCTGCAGGTGGCGGCGTATCACCGCAGCGAGGATATATTCCGTCTGCCGCTGCTTATCAGGCGGCTGAATCCCGATTATCGGCTGTATCTGCGGCATCATCCGCATATACCGGCGTGGGAGACTAATATTTACGCCGTCTGAGGCGTGATATACAGGGGGTAATGCTATGCAGACTATGCAGAATACAGCCTGCGGCATCAGCCGGGAGCAGGCGGAGACACTGCTGGCGGCGGCCGAACAGGCGGCCGGGCGTGCCTATGCGCCGTATTCGGGCTTTTGCGTGGGGGCGGCGATATTGCTGGCTGATGGCGGCATAATGACCGGCTGCAACGTAGAGAATGCTTCTTATGGGGCTACGGTATGTGCCGAGCGCGTGGCGGTGTGGGCGGCGGTGGCTGCCGGTAGGCTTGGCAAGGATGTGCCGCCGCGGGCTATCGCGGTGACGGCACTGCCCTGCGCTTTGTGTCTGCAGGTGCTGGCGGAATTCGCCGGGGATACGCTGCCGGTGCTGCTGCGTGATGATGACGGCATCCGTGTGCTGCGCCTGGGCGAGCTGCTGCCGTATACCTTTCGTCTGGATTAGGCCATAGGGGAATTTCACTGAAAAAAATGCCGGTATAAGGTTGTTTATTCTGCCCTTATATGGTACAATGCAGGTAGGCTTTTGGCTGTGATTTTGTGATTGGATCAGGTCTGATCGTGTATCCAAAAGGGGGAATGAAGGTGCAAATCCTGAAGAGCAGGCACGTGGTATTCACGCTGCTGCTGGCGATGATACTGTGTATGGGCTGCTGCCTTTCGGCTGCTGCCGCGACTGATTATGAACTGGAAAAGATATATCTGTATGATTACAGCGATATGGATGATCGTATCGTATTGGACAATTCGGATATCCGCGATTCAATGAGTCAGGTGGTGGATTGGCAGACTATCCGCATCCGCGCTACCGTCAGCGACGGTGATTATGAGATCCAGGGTGCCAATCTGGACGGTAATTATTATGTAGTGACGCTGCATGATGAAGTGACCGACCTGACTATCCGCGTGCTGGATGATGACGGTGATGTGCAGAAGCGTTATTACCTGCAGCTGCGCCAGGCGACAGAAGGTCTGGAGACTGTGACCTTTGAGGGTGACGATTATGAATTTACCTTTGACACGCTGGCATCGACCAATGTGCTGACTGTCCCTGCCCGTGTAGACGAGCTGGAGATGTCGGTGGAGGTAAGCTCCGGTGATTATATCGTGAAATATAACACCAAGGAATCTGATGATAACACCTGGAAGATCAAGCTGCCGGCGGATTCGACTATCCCGCTCTATATCACGGTGTCCGATGAGGACGATCCCGATGATTATACGCAGTATAAGATCGAGGTGACCAGACTGGCGGCTGGCAGCGGGGCGCAGGGCTCTCTCAGCTCGCTGAAGGTAGCTTACGGTTCGGAATCCTATGATTTCTTCCCGGCATTTGACCCGGATATCTATAATTATTATGTGCTGGTGCCCAATAAGGCCAAGCAGGTGACTTTTACGCCCACCCTGGGGGCCAGCGGCGCCAGTGTGACTGTAAACGGTGACGTGGTGGCCAACGGCAAGCCCAGCAGCGAGATCACGGCCAGCACCAACGGCAGCCAGGTAACTATTCTGGTGACGGATGCCAACGGACAGATCAATGTATATACCGTGAATCTGCTGCGTACCACCAAATCCGAGGGCGACGAGGCCGAGATGATCAATCTGCGCGTCAAGAGCGGTAAATCGAGCAGCCTGAATTCGCTGCTGATGGTGGATACCGTGCCGAGCTTTGAGGGTGACCGTTATCACTATGATCTGGTGATGGATGCGGCGTACAGCTATTTCTCTTTCCGTCCTTCGATTGCGGACAGCAACGGTGCTGCTCTGCTGCTGGTGGATGACAAGGTGGTACGCCTTTCGGAGAGCACCTATTGCGATCCGATACAGCTGGGTATCGACAGCGAGGCTACTATCCGGGTATTCAGTGCGGATTTTCGCCATTCGCAGGATTATAACTTCACCGTAGCGGCGCGCGAGCTGGATGATAACTATATGCTTGCTGATCTGGCGGTGCGGGTAGACGGTGTGAAGATCGGGCTTTCGCCTGCCTTTACCGGCGGTACCTATAATTACAAGACCTCGGGTGATGATACCACCAAGAAGTATACCGTTACTGCCACTGCGGCATCGGATGGCGCCAGCATCACCGTCAACGGTGACAGGGTGACCAGCGGCGAGGAATCGGACGCTTATGAGCTGGGCACTACTTACTCCACCGTCAAAATCGTGGTGACGGCGGAAAATGGCGAGAGCGCTACCTACAAGGTAACCATCGACCGCTCCGGCATTGATGGCAATAAGATCGTCCTGCGTATTGGCAGCCTCAACTATATAGCCAACGGCCAGACCAGGACTCTGGCGGCAGCACCCTATATCACCAACAGCCGTACACAGGTGCCTGTCCGTGTTATTGCGGAGTCGATGGGGGCTTCGGTATATTATGACAGCGTACATAAGCAGATCACCATCAAGAAAGATGATGAGCGTATCTATATGGATATCGGTAAGACCATCAAGGATTTTGACGTAGCGCCGGAGATCAAGGCCAACACTACCTTTGTGCCGATCCGCTACGTATCCGAGAAGCTGAACTGCAAGTGCGTTTATAACAACGACAGTAAGGAAATCATCATTACGCAGGTAGCAGATCAGAATTGATTCTGATACGCATAATAAATAACGCATAGTAAAAAGAGCATTTCCCGTCAAACGGAGACACTTCGTAAAGAAGCAGTCTCCGTTTTTCTTTGGGATAAAGCAAATGACCCTTTCGGTTTATGAAAGGGTCATAGTGGGTTACGCATTTTGCGGCAGTTTGCAATACTGACCTGTGTGCCGGCAGCATATCTATTGCTGATGGATATATGGCAGGGCAGGGGGAGTGATATTGATGCTGCGGCATTGGTGGCGGGCGCTGATATTGTTTTTGCTGGGCGGTGGAATGTATGTACTGGTAGAGCTTTGGTGGCGTGGCGGCAGCCATATTTCGATGTTTGTGCTTGGCGGGGGCTGCTTTTGTTTGATCGGTCTGCTTAATGAGCCTTGCCCGGGATGCCGCAGCCTGTTGTGGCAGGCACTGGTCGGATCGGCCATCATCACGCTGGGGGAATTGCTGATGGGGCTGCTGGTAAATTGCCACTGGGGTTTGGCGGTCTGGGATTATTCGGCGCTGCCGTTTAATTTGTGGGGGCAGATATGTTTGCAGTATAGCCTGCTGTGGGTGCTGCTGGCGGCGGTGGCGGTGCTGGTGGATGATCGTCTGCGCTGGTGGCTTTTTGGCGAGCGGCTGCCGCACTATCGGTTGATTTGACAGGTAGTTGATTGGATAGGTATAAGTATGGAGTTACCAAAACTTTCCCGTCACTCTCTACAACAACAGGAATGTGCAGTCTGTCAAAATGGGTGCAAAAAAAGCAGCAAATCTTTTCAGACTTACTGCTTGTGTGCCGCTGATGGGCTGCGGGTATTCAGTTGTTCAATAAGGCATTATTTTGACATCTTATACGGGCTTAATCATACCATTTTCCCAAAATGCTTCAAAGGTGTTTGCAGC
>JAFQHB010000040.1 GCA_017398165.1 Bacillota bacterium | reverse complement strand
GGGGATACTGTGTATCCTCTCTCTTTCTGCGCCCCGGGGCAATAGCAAAATCGTTCGGGAAAATTGGGCTGTAAAAAAATCGTTTGTATGGTTTGATGTTTAACAATAGTTAATATTTGCTTTGTATAATCGCCATAACTAAAAAAATCACTATAAATTTTGTGCATCGGCCGGGGGTCGGGCAAGAATGCGCGGCAGGATGCTGCGGGGAAGGAATGAAGGAATAATGAAAAAAACTGCAGGGAAAAGAATTCTGGCATCGCTGGCGCTGCTGCTGTCAGTGACTATGCTTGGCGGCTGCGGCAGCGAGGATGCTGCTACCGAGCAGCCGGTCGGTACGGCGGTGGAGGTGGCAGCCGTTGCGCCCGGCACTATCACTGATGCAACGGTAGTGCGCGGCAACGTATCTGCTATCGAGGATGTTTATGTAGTACCCAAGGCGAGCGGCGTAGTACGCTCGGTGAATGTCAATGTGGGTGATTATGTCAGTAACGGTCAGGTATTGTGCCAGCTGGATACTATTGACCTGCAGACAACTCTGGCTCTGGTGCAGACGCAGTATAATACGCTGTATACCAATTACCAGGAGGCTGTAAAGAACCGCGACCGTTATGCCGCGCTGTATGCCGAGGGTGCGGTATCGCTGTATCAGTATGAGCAGGCACAGACTGCTGTGAATAATCTGGGTCTGGATGCGGCACGGCTGCAGGTACAGCAGGTGCAGGATCAGATCAATAACTGTGCTGTGAAATCCACTGCCAATGGTCTGGTGGCCGAGATCAATGTGAATCCCGGTGATATGGCGGGCAGCTCTTATGTAGCCCGTGTGGTGGATATTGATAAGGTGAAGCTGGTAGCCAATGTAACCGAGAATATGCTCTCGGCTATGCAGCTGGGGATGGAGCTGCCGGTACATATTGATGCGGTATCGAGCGAGCCTTTCGTAGGTGTGGTGACTGAGATACCGGTGGCTGCCAATATGACTATGACCTATCCGGTGGAGATCACCGTGGATAACCCCGATCATCTGATTATGGCCGGTATGTTTGCCGAGGTAGACGTGGTGAAGGCTGAGGCAGCCGATGCGCTGATCATCCCCAAGACGGCGGTAAACAACAACAACGAGGTCTATGTGGTGGTGGATGGTATCGCCTATGTACGTCCTGTCGAGACGGGTATGTCTGACGATGATTACGTAGAGATCGTATCCGGCCTGGAAGAAGGCGAAACTGTCGTTACCGTGGGTGCTTATCTGCTCTCTGATGGGGCTGCGGTACGTATCGTGGAAGGTGCTGATGCGGCAGACGGCGAAAATGCAGATAATGCAGAAAACGATGCCGATGATGCAGCAGATGCAGCAGATAACGAAGATAATGCCGGTGAGGAAGCTCCTGACGGCGTCGCAGACGCTCAGTAATGCGGCGAGCGGATTTGTGACGAGGAGTGTGAGATAATGAAACTGATCGAGACGGCTGTCAAACGCCGTGTTACGGTAATGATGCTGTTTTTGTGCATCACTGTTTTGGGTTTTGTCTCCTTTGGCAAGCTGGGTATGGACCTGATGCCGGATATGGAGATGCCGGTAGCCCTGGTAATGACTACATACAGCGGTGCAGGCAGCGAGGAAGTCGAAACTATGGTGACCGAGACCATTGAGTCGGCGGTGGCATCGGTCGAGGGTGTGGAGAATATTTATTCATCCTCCTCCACCGGGTCTTCGATGGTAATGGTACAGTATGACTGGGGCGCAGACCTGGATATGGCCACTATCGACCTGCGCGAGCAGGTAAGTATGATCGAGGGTTATCTGCCGGAGGATGCAGATAAGCCGATCGTTATGAAGATGAAAATGAACCAGATGCCGATTCTGGTGGTTGCTATCAATGGCGGCGCCAATCTGGCTGATTTGAAGCAGACCATCGAGGATGACGTCGTGCCGCTGATCGAGCGTCAGAGCGGCGTGGCCTCGGTAATGATCGGCGGCGGCTATACCCAGCAGGTAGACGTTGTGGTGGATCCGCAGACGCTGGAGAATTATAACCTGTCGATGTCGGGCATTGTGGGTGCCATTGCCTCCAATAACGTCAATATGGCGGCGGGCGAGGTCGTAGACGGCGGCAAGAACATCAACATCCGTTTGATGGGTAAATATGAGAAGCTGAGTGATATCGAGAACGTGGATATTAACCTGCCCACCGGCGGTATCGTCAAGCTGAAAGATATCGCCAGCGTGAAGCTGGTGAATGAGTCAGAGGATTTTGACATCCTGCAGAACGGCCAGGACGCCATTTATCTGGCTGTCAGCAAGCAGAGTGACGCCAATACTGTAGAAACTGCCAATAATGTTATCGCTGTCTTTGACGAGATGGAGAGGACTTTGCCTGGCAATGTCCACTTTAACATTGCGATGAACCAGGCTGAGCAGATCGAGATGGCGATCGACAACCTGGTGAACAATCTGCTGATGGGCGCTTTGCTGGCAGTAGCGGTGTTGTTTATATTCCTGCGCAGTGTGCGTACCACGCTGGTCATTGCGATCTCTATCCCGATCTCTTTGATCGCGACCTGTATGCTGATGTACTTCAGCGGTATGACCTTTAACGTACTGACGCTGGGCGGTATGGCTCTGGGCGCCGGTATGATGGTGGATAGCTCTATCGTAGTGTTGGAGAATATCCAGCGTTTGCGCTCGGAGGGTATGTCCGGCACTGAGGCGGCTATCAAGGGTGCGACGCAGATGGTGCTGGCGGTAGTATCGTCTACGCTGACCACCATAGTGGTGTTCCTGCCTATTGGCTTTGCCGAGGGCCTGAGCTCCATTCTGTTTAAGGATCTGGCTCTGGTCGTCAGCTTTGCGCTGCTGGCCAGCCTGGTCAGTGCGGTCATTCTGGTACCGATGCTGTGTTCCACACTGCTGCGGCCTGAGACCAGTTACAGTACCGATGGCGGCGGTATCAAGGCTGTCATCGGCAGGGCGCAGAACAGGGTGGCTGCCTGGTTTGATAAGCTGCAGGATGCTTATGGCAGGATGCTGCGCCATTGTATGCGTCACCGCAAGACTACTGCTATTGTGACCGGCGCTGCGGTGCTGGTCTCGCTGGGGCTGGTGGCTGTGGTAGGTATGGAGTTTATGCCGGCAAGCTCCGGCAGCAACATGACTGTCAGCATTACTCTGGAGGACGGTGTAGCCAAGGAAGAGACTGATAAGGTGGCTGCCCGGGCTGAGGATATCATCGTGGACGTCACCGGTGACGATTTGGAGAATATGATGGTAGCAGTCGGTGGCAGTCCTTCCAGTATGACCGGCAGCAGTGCCAGCAATACCGCGCAGTTTATGCTGACGATGGTGGATGAAAAGCATCGCGATAAGGATATTGACGATATGGCCGATGAGATGCGTACGCGATTGGCGAATATCGCCGGTGCGGAGATCTCGGTCAGCGTCGGTGATATGATGAGTATGAGCTCCAGCAGCGGTTCCGGCGCGTCTGTCAATATTTACGGCGAAGATCTGGATGTGCTGCAGGATATATCGGATAAGATCATCACCATTATGGAATCTATGCCGGCCGCCCGCGAGGTGACCAGCAGTATGGAGGACGCTCTGCCGGAGATCAATCTGGAGATCAACGCCAGCAAGGCTGCACAGCTCGGTATGACTGTGCCGCAGGTGGCTTCTTCCGTCAGTTCTTATATCAACGGTATGACGGCGACCAAGCTGGCGCTGGATGGTGGTAATGAGATCGACGTCAAGGTACAGGTACCGGAGGAATATCAGGAAAATCTGAATCTGATTCTGAATCAGAAAATGACCTCGCCCACCGGTGTGATATATCGTTTGGGTGACGTGGTGAGCGTCAATCAGGGCACCGGCCCGCTGGCTATCAGCCGTGAGAACCAGGAGCGTTACGTATCCGTAAGCTGTACGCTGGTCGGTCAGGATCTGGCTTCCTTTACTGATGAGCTGAATGCGCGTCTGGACGCCGAGCTGGTGCTGCCGCAGGGGTATCGCATCAGTGACGAGGGCAGCTATCAGCAGATGGTTGAGGCGTTTACCTCGCTGCTGGCTGCTCTGGCTTTGGGTGTGGCGCTGATCTATATGATCTGTGCCTCGCTGTATGAGTCATTCAGCCAGCCGTTCATCATCTTCCTGACCATCCCGACGATCTGCGTCGGTGCTTTTACCGGCCTGTTCATCACCGGTACGCCGCTGGACGTGACCGGTATGATCGGTCTGATCATGCTGGCCGGTATCGTAGTAAACAATGCTATCGTATTGGTCGATTCTATCAACCAGTTGCGCCGTGACGAGGGAATGAAGCTCAATGATGCTATTATGAAGGCTGCTCCGCTGCGTTTGCGCCCGATTCTTATGACCTCTTTGACGACTATTTTGTCTATGCTGCCGATGGCCTTTCTGGGCAGCGATGGTGGCGATATGGCCTCCGGTATGGCGATCGTGGTATCCTTTGGTCTGGCGGCTTCGACCTTCATCACGCTGCTGTTCGTGCCTGTGATGTATAGCCTGTTTGAAGGTCTGGCAAGACGTATTGGCCGCCGCCGTGAGACCTCTCGCAACGGTCTGCATTCCGAGAAGCAGCCCAAAGAGCCCCGCAAGGCTAAAGCCGGTGCTGAGGCTTAAAAAATATCAAATAAAATAACTGCCGAAAGGCAATCAGGATAGTGTATAGTGGCCTGTGAGCAGTATAGCAGGCGAAAATTACAGGCAGATCGCTGGTATGGTCCGGGCATCAATATCGTTGTGGGTCATAGACGTGATTTGCGAAAACACACGGAGGTATGTGTAAATGAAGATCATATGGAATAAGCTGGGGCGCACCGGTATAGCGGCCGGCCTGTTGGTGGCGCTGTTGGTGGCCCCGGCGCAGGCCGGCGTGGTATCCGAGCTGGATGTGCCGCAGGATCAGGTCACGGCTGAAGACGGCGCCGATGTGGTGGAATCATCCGATGTCACTAATGCCCAGGCGACGCTGACTGGTGAAAAGCGCTATATATCCCTGGCGGAGGCTATGGAGCTGGCGCTGACCAACAGCAGCGATGTGGTGGCGGCGCAGAACGATCTGGCGGCGGCCAAAGTAAGCCTGGAGCAGACCAAAGGCCAGGCCAAGGACTATAACAAGCTGCTGGGTAAGCCCAGCACCGGTATGCTGACGCCCTCGCAGTATCAGGCTATCGTATACGCCCCCGAGGCTATGACCAAAGCGGTGGAGATGTATGAGGCGGTGGCCGAGCTGCAGGAATCGGCAGCACGGCTGCAGGTCATCCAGCAGTATTATACCGTGGCCTGCAACGGCAAATCCGAGATGGCATCGCTGTATGCCTATGAGAAAGCACAGAACCAGTTGAAAACGGTGACCAGTCGTTACAATCAGGGTATGGCTACCAAGCTGGAACTGCTCTCGGCCGAGACGCAGGTGAATGCTGCCCGTACCGCGCTGGATGCTGCCCGCGCGACTACCGTGCAGAATAAGCGCGCCCTTTCGGTATTGATCGGTCTGGATCCTGAGACTAACTGGTCGCCCTCTACCCCGCTGCAGTACGAGGCTATGGCGGTGGGCAGCATCAGCGAGAAAGCGCAGGAGATGGTGGAAGAATCGCCTACTGTTGATATCGCCCGTCTGCAGTTTGAGATGGCCGCGCTGGAGTATGATTACGAAAGCAAGCGTACCCATGCCTCTACCTATAACGGCCAGATCCTGCAGCTCAATTACAAGACTACTGAGGTGCAGTACGCCAATACCCAGCGCAATACTCTGAACAGCGCCAAGACTATGCTGGAGAATATGGAGCTGGCCAGACAGCAGTATCAGATCTATATGAGCAACCAGGAGATACTGGAGGAGGTATATCGTCTGGCTGTGCTGCAGTATGAGAACGGTCTGAACACCCAGAACGATATCCAGTCTGCTGCGGCTGATATCGTCAGCAACGATGCCAAGCGTTTGCAGGCGCTGCTGAATTACAACATCGCCAAGACTGCTGTTGAGCAGGGTATCATCAGCACCGGCAGCGAACAGTAAGCAGGCTTTTCAGGGTGCAGCACGCGCACTTCTTCTCAAACAACTGATATGATGGCAGACGGTGTCTGTGAGGCGGCAGCTCGCCTGGCAGGCACCGTCTTGGTCTGTCCGGGGGTGTGGCTGCCGGGGGATATACCGGGTGATTTATCTGGTGATATGGCGAAAAGCTGAATTTTGTGGCTGAGGGTGCGGCAGCGGCGGAATATTTTAGAAAAATGGTTGAGTAATGCGCCTAAAAAGTTTATAATAGGGATATAGTTGTGAAAGTAGACGCATTTGACGGCAAGAGTGGTGCGTATTAAAAAACAGGAGGAAGAAAACTATGAAATTATTCAAAAAAGTGGGTATGTTGGCGGCATTGTTGGGGCTGGTTTTCAGCTTTACGACTGCTGCCTGGGCGTCTGACAGTATTGAGGTAAAAAAATCTCAGGTGCAGTCCGGCAAGATCAATATTGAGGCTATCGAGCTGACCGGATCGGACAGCGAGAAATTCGCACTTATTGAAAAAGGCGCGGTGGAATGGACTGTGCAGCAGGGCAAGGATATCGGCATCGTGACTAACGACGCTGTCTTTACCATCCCGGCTGACGTCATCGTGGAATCGGACGAATGGGTACAGGCCGGTAAATCCGCTGCGGGCTTTAATCTGTGTATCGAATTGGATGATGATTACGGCCTGAACCTCTCGCAGGATTTTTCTGCTACCGCACAGCGTGATATGAACTGTACTGCGGTATCGAACCGTGGCATAGGTATGGAGATATATCTGCGCGGCAGCAATAAATCCTATACTTATATCAACAAGCTGGATGCGCCGATGACCATTACCTACGATTATGAGGTAGGCTATCGCGGCTCCACCAAGAGACCGGCCGAGAAATCTCTGGCACTGGTGTGGGCAGACGTGGATAAGAAATTTGACTCTACCAGAGTCACCAACGAGCTGCTGACGAGCAAGGTGGATATGAATGCCAAGACGGTGACGGCACAGACCAGCTATACCCGCGGTGCTTTCGTGCTGGCCGGGCAGACGGGTGCTGATAACACCAAGACGACATTGGGCGGCAATGAGTCGCAGATTACTGCCCCCGGGCTGACGGGTGTGGCCAATACTGCCGGTGTGCCCGCGTGGGCGGCATCCGATGTGGCGGCAATGCAGCGGGCCAGGGTAGTGCCGAGCGACCTGACCGGCAAGGATTTTTCTGCGCCGATCAGCCGGGCGGAGTTCGCGGCCTATATCGTGCGTACCCTGAATGTAACTGCATCCACCGCCAAAAATCCCTTTACGGATGTGGCAGCCGGTAATGAATACTATGCCGAGATACTGACGGCGGCTAATGCCGGTCTGGTGGCAGGGCGTACCGCTAACAGCTTTGCGCCCAATGCCAGTGTCACCCGGCAGGAGATGGCAGTGCTCTTCCAGCGGGCACTGAATCATCAGAAGATGACATATTCGGTGGACAGCACCAAACTGGACGCTATGCCTGACGCCGCAGATGTGGCTGATTGGGCGGGCAACGGCGCGGCAGCCTGTGTGAATACCGGGCTGATCGCCGGTAAAGACGGCGGTAAATTCGCCCCGCTGGCGACTACCTCCTGGGCGGAGGCAGTGGTGATGCTGAACCGTCTGCATAATATGATCGGATGACCGCAGGCCCGGTATGGGCAGCGGATAAAATGAGCTTTTGGGAGCTTGCCGCCGGCGGACGGCTGCCTGAGATGGGGCGGCTGCTCCGACCGGCGACTTGCACGCCCAAAGGCTATGCAGAAGGCTGTATGACAGGCCATATGACAGATTGGAACGGGCCGGACAGGCAGATTTGACGTGGATCGGGGGATCGATATATGACAGGAGCCGGGAAAATGGCAAGCCAAAAGAAGAGGAAAATGCGTACCGACCGGGTATTGCTCTGCGGGCTGATCGTGCTGGCGCTGGTATTCTCGTTGTCGGTGTTGGGTGTGCGCGCGGTGCAGGAGATGGCTAACCGTCATACTCTGCTTTCGCTGGAATGGTCGCAGCTAAAGGATACCGCGGCGCGCAACGGCTATACCGTGGAGGATGCGCTGGCCAGACTGCACCCCGCGGGTGAGGAGGAATTATTCTCCGGCGTGGTTTATAAGGAACCGACGCTTTTTGACTGGCAAAACGCCGGGTATCTGCAGATCGACAGCGGTACCCAGCTGTTGAATGATATGCGTGCGGGTGGCTGGCAGGCAGACGAGACTTTTTTGGCGGATTATAACCATAACTATGTGATGTGCCACGACGAAACGCTGCAGCAGAGAGTTTTTGAGCATCTGCAGCACAAGACTTCGGCGCAGAACATACTGCATACCTTCAGTGCGGGCGGTTCGCCGCTGTATGTGGTGGAGACTTCTTATCCCTACACTGATCTTTCGGCGTTGGGTATCGGCTTCGGCGAGGAAGATCTGGCGCTGATCGAGCAGTTTGACCTTGATCTGGTGGTGCAGGTGCGGAGCTGGCCCAAGGTCAATGCAGAATCGCTGGAGTTCGTCTTTGGCGGGCTGAGCGGGCTGGATGTCAAGGCTGTCGGCTTTAATGATACCGAGCTGCCCGGTGTACAGCAGAACGATTGGGATGAAGTGGTGAAAGATCTGACCGGCATACTGCAGCGGCAGGGTCTGCCGATAATGTCGATCGAGTTTTATTCGCAGAAAGGCCTGCAGACTATGGCGCAGGCGATGGAATACGAGATGGTACGGATGCACCCGGTATCGGAATCGGAGCTGCTGAAGCTCTCGGACACCCGTCTGCAGGAGCGTTTTGCACTGGCGGCGAGCGAGCGCACAATGGGGGTGCTGATGCTGCGTCTGCGGGCTAATCAAAGCCTGGACGATGCGGCGGCCTATATCGGTGCGGTGCGTGATGCGGTGCAGGCCAAGGGCGTGGCGACCGATGAGGTGGCGGTGGTGCCGGATGCCCACGTAGCGCCGTGGACTCTGCTGGCCGGGCTGGCCGGTGTCTGGGCGGGCGGCGTGCTGCTGCTACGGAAATTTGATATGAAGAAGTGGGCGTGGCTGCTGCCGACGGCTGCTGCGGCCGCGGCGTTATTGCTGCTGGTCGTTACCGGCAGCTATTGGGTGCAGAAGCTGGTGGCGCTGGCTGCTGTAGTGATCTTCCCGTTTTTGGGCGTGGCGTTCTTCGCCCGGGCAGAGGGCCGGCCGCTGCCGGGGGCTATCGGCGCGCTGTGCGGTATGACGCTGGTATCGCTGGTCGGGGCATCGCTGATGGCGGCGGTGCTTTCGGAGCGCAGCTATATGTCGGCGGTCAATGTATTCAGCGGCGTCAAGATCGGCCAATTAGTGCCGCTGGTGCTGTTGATGGCGTATCTGCTGTATAAGCTGGCCAGTGGGCGCGGCGGTGCGACTTATCTGCTGGTGGGCTTTACCCGGCTGATGAAAAAACAGGTGACTATCGGGCTGGTGCTGCTGGCCGGTGTGGCGGCGGTGCTGCTGCTGGTGTATATGATGCGTACCGGCAATACCTCTACCGGGATATCCGATCTGGAGCGGGCTTTCCGTGCCTTTCTGGATCACGTGCTGCTGGTGCGGCCGCGTACCAAGGAGTTTATGATCGCGCATCCCATTATGCTGGCGATACTGTATTTCGGCTATCGGCGCAATCTGTGGCCGGTGGTGCTGCTGGGTGCTATCGGCCAGGTGAGCCTGGTGAATACCTTTGAGCATCTGCATACCCCGGTGCTGGTATCGGCACTGCGTACTTTTAACGGTCTGGTGCTGGGTATCGTCATCGGTGTGGTGCTGATCTGGTTTGTGAAGTATGTCGGCGGCTGGGCGTATAAAAAGGCGCAGATTTTATCTCAACTGGCGGAGGATGAGAGCTATGGCGGCTGAACGGCGCGCTAAGATACTGCTTTCGGGCTATTACGGTTTTGCCAATGCCGGTGATGAGGCGGTGCTGGCAGCACTGGTGCAGATATTGCGTGAGAGTCTGCCGGGGGTAGAGCCGGTGGCACTCTCGGCCGACCCGGCGCAGACTGCGGCGGCTTATGGCATCCGTGCCATTGATCGCTGGGATAAGGCGGCGCTAAAGCGGGAACTGCGTGATGCGGCACTTTTTGCCAGCGGCGGCGGCAGCCTGCTGCAGGATGTGACCAGTGTGCGCTCGGTGTATTATTACACATCCCTGCTGCGGGCGGCACAGCGGGCCGAGGTGCCGACTATCGTGCTGGCGCAGGGGCTGGGGCCGCTGAATAAAGGGCTTTCGCGCTGGCTGGCACGGCGGGCGCTCGGCGGATGTCGGGTATTAAGCTGGCGGGATGCTGATTCTTTGGATTTGGCGCGGCAGATCGGGGTGGCGCAGGTAAAAAATCTGCAGGTATGTGACCCCGTACTGCTCTGGCGGCCGGAGGGAATATCGGAGAGTAAAGCCGGGAATACGCCGGGTGCGGGCTGCCGTGTGGCGCTGGCGCTGCGCCCGTGGCGCGACCTGCCGGTGGATGAGGCGGTGCGTCTGGCCGAGCTGCTGCAGCAGGCCGGGCGGGAGGTAGTGCTGCTGCCTTTCCATCAGGGTGAGGATGAAAAGCTGGCGGCGGAGATCAACAGCAAGCTGGCGCATAAAGCCGAGATTGCGGCCTGCGGTACGCCGGAGCTGGCGGTGCAGGCACTTGGTAGGGTTGATTTCGTGGTGGGTATGCGGCTGCATGCACTCATCCTGGCGGCGGCGCTGGGGCTGCCCGCACTGGCTGTCAGCTATGACCCCAAGGTCACGGCTTTTGCCGGGATGATGGGTATACCGCTGGCGGATGGCGGGATGCATTTTGATGCTGTGCAGGTGTGCCGGCAGATCGATGCGGGCTGGGGCCGGCCGATTGATGGCCGCAGGGCAGCGCTGCTGGAACTGTGGCGGCCGCTGCTGGCGGAAATCGGTGCTATCGTCGGCATCGAGCCGCAGTATGACCGGCTGCAGCAGGTACTGGGTTGAAATTATTAACGGATGTGGATGCATCCGGATGAGATAAAGAGAAAATTATGGCAAAGAATATTTTGAAAGCGACCGGCGTGGTGCTGATAATGAATCTGGTCGTCAAAGTGCTGGGCTTTATGCGGGAGACCAGTCTGGCCAATGCTTTTGGTGCATCAGAGCTTTCGGACGCTTACCTTTCGGCTTATACCATACCGTATTTTTTGCAGGCCATACTGGGCTTTGCGCTGGTGACGGCGGTGGTGCCGATATTGACGAAATATCTGGTGGCCGGGCAGCGCGAAGAAGCTTCTTATGCCGGCAGTGCGATCATCAATGCGACGGCACTGGTGCTGACAGTGCTGACAGTGCTGGGCATATGGAGCTGTGATCTGCTGGTGAGCCTGCTGGCACCGGGATACGGGGCGGAGCAGGCGGCGCTGACGGCAGATCTGGCGCGCATTATGTTCCCCTCGGTGGTTTTTATGGGTGTTGGTATGGTGCTGACGGGCATATGCAACGCACATTATAAATTCGCAGTTTCGGCTTTTGCGCCGGGTATGTCGAATATTATCATTATTGTGGCACTGCTGTTTTTCAGTGCGTCTTATGGTATCTTCGGTGCGGCCTGGGGCACGCTGTTCAGCTTTGTCGGCTTCTTCGCGGTGCAGGTGCCGGTGCTGTGGCAGATAGGTTTCAAATATCGCCCGGTGCTGGATTTCAAACATCCGGCGGTGCGGCAGCTGATGCGCGAGATCGGCCCCATCGTGCTGGGTGTGGCCGTCAATCAGATTTACTTCGCGGTGAACCGCATTTTTGCCTCCGGTCTGGCGGAGGGCACTATCTCCAACATCAATTATGCCAACAAGCTGATGATGCTGCCGGTGGGTATTTTCGTAGCGGCGGTGGCTAATGCGATATACCCTGCGCTGACTGAGTTTTCTTTGAAGAAAGACCGCAAGAGTCTGGCTGCAACGATGAAAACCGGTCTGGTGGCGGTAATGCTGGTTGCAGTACCGGCGGCGGTAGGTCTGGCAGTGCTGGCCGAGCCGATCATCGAGCTGCTTTTTGAACACGGTGAGTTTACGCATGATGATACGCTGGCGACGGCGTGGGCACTGGTATGCTTTACCGTGGGGCTGATACCGATGTCGGCCAATATGCTGATAACAAGAGTTTTCTACGCGCTGGAGGACGTAAAGACGCCGGTGCGTATCGGTATGCTATCGGTGGTGCTGGATGTGGTGCTGAGTGTGGCACTCTTCCGTGTGATGGCCTATGGCGGCGGCGGTCTGGCGTTGGCCAATTCGCTGGCGGCACTCTTTTGCTGCCTGCTGATGTATTATTACCTGAAGCTGCGGGCTCTGCCGGAGCTGGCGTATGAATCTATGCTGCCGCGGCTGGTGAAGATCGCGGTGGCGGCGCTGGGTATGGGTGCTGCGGTGTGGCTGGCGGCCAGAGTGCTGACGGCCGGGGCGCTGATGACCACGGCTGTGGGTGTATTGATCGGTGTGGCGGTGTATGCGGTGCTGATATTGGCGCTGCGTGTGCCGGAAACGCAGATATTCCTGAATAAATTGCTGAAGAAGCGGAGGTAGGACAGTGTTACGGTTGTTTTGTGCCTGTCTGGTGGCGCTGATCGTCGGGCTGGTGATGACGGCGGTGGCCAAGGTGGTGGCAGTGCGTCTGGGCGTGGTGGACAAGCCTGACGCCCGCAAAGTGCACAAGGGTGTGATGCCGCGTATGGGCGGTCTGGGTATATATTCCGGTTTTATGGCGGGTGCGCTGGTGTATGTGGGCTCGCATCCTAATATTGCGCTCTCGGGTGAGGTGCTGGGGCTGCTGGTATCGGCAACCATCGTTTTCATCACCGGTCTGGTGGATGATATGCGTTCTATCCGGCCGACCACCAAGCTGCTGGGGCAGTTGATAGCGGCGCTGGTATACGTGGGCTTTGGCGGCTATGTCAAGTTTCTCAGCAATCCTTTTGGCGGCGATATTATCTTCCTGGAGTATTGGGGTGTGCCGATCACGGTGCTGTGGCTGGTGGGCATCAGCAACGCCGTCAATCTGATTGATGGTTTGGACGGTCTGGCCGGCGGCGTCAGCACGATATCAGCCTGTACTATGGCGGTGGTATCGCTGACGCAGGGGTATTATGCGGCGGCGGCGCTGCTTTTCATATTGGCGGCGGCGACACTGGGCTTTCTGCGTTATAACTTCAGCCCGGCATCGATCTTTATGGGCGATTCCGGCTCGTTGACGCTGGGCTTTGTGCTGGGGGCTATCGCTATTATGGGCTTTGCCAAGGGCGCGACTATCGTGGCGCTGGTGATCCCAATATTGATCCTCGGTATTCCGATTTTTGACACTTTCTTTGCTATTGTGCGGCGGCTGATCGAGCACAAGCCGGTGATGCAGCCCGATAAGGGGCATCTGCACCATCGCCTGCTGCAGAAAGGTCTTTCTCATAAGCAGACGGTAGCCATTATTTACGCTTTTACAATGTTTATGGGCTGCGTAGCGATTATTATGACCCTGCTGGAGCCGCTGGCCTCGGCGCTGCTGCTGGTGGTATCGCTGGTGGTGCTGGTGGCCGGTGCCTGGCGGCTGGGCATCCTGCGTGTGGGTGAGAAGAAAGCAGAAGAAAAGTAAGGCAGATTGGGTAAATTTTCAGTAAAAAAATTAAGCATCCGTGTGGTTTGTGTTCCTGTCATTGTATAAAAGATAAAAAGCCTCCCTTGTGTAAAGGGAGGTGCCACGAAGTGGCGTATGGATTGCTGGGAATTGGCATAAATAGGGTAAAATGTGGCAAAACAAGCGAAAAACAACCCCTCAGTCAGCTTCGCTGACAGCTCCCCTTACACAGGGGAGCCTTTGAGAGTGCGCTGAATATTTAGGAACACAAAGTCGAATAGGGACAAAAATTAAGCATCCGTGTGGGTTTGTGTGGCCATACGGATGCTTTTTTGTTTCTGGGGTTATTGGGTTGTGATTTACTCGGCGGCGATGTAGGCGGCCTGAATTTTGGCGATATAGACGGTGTGGTAATCCTTGTTGGCATACCATTTGGCGTCGTTTTCGGCGGCGGTGGGCAGGAAGCATTCCGGCTTGATGGTGTCGGCGTAGAGTTTCTCGCAGATCAGAGTTACGCGGGCTTCCTCAAATGTGGGGACGCCGTCGATGTCGGTCAGGTGCAGGCCGGCCTCGGTGATTTTGTCACGCTCGCGGCCGGAAACGCTGCCCAGCAGCGACAGGGCTTTCTTTTGGCCGTCAAAGAACGTCAGCGAGAAACGGTCGGTGCTGTCAACGAATTCTTTGGTGTAGCGCTGGGGGCGGATGAATACGAAAGCGACATCCTGACCCCAGAGCACGCCCAGGCCGCCCCAGCTGGCGGTCATAGTGTTGGCGGCGCCGTCGGGATTGGCGGCGGTAATCAGCATCCAGTCCTGGCCGATAGCACCGAAAGGATCGATATTGAGCTGTGAAAGAGGCGTTTTGATGAAAGACATAGTGGTTCACTCCTTGTTTGATGTAATGAATATATGGTAGGTTTTTAGAAAATATGTGGCTTGGGGTTAGGCAGATGCTGTGCATAATGGTATTATATGCCGGGTGGCGGCGGGTAATGCGCTTATTCCGGCAGTGTGAGGATGATGGGGCGTTTCTCGGTGATGACGATGGTATGCTCAAACTGGGCGGCACGGGTGCCGTGGGGAGTGTAGAGTGTCCAGCCGTCGCGTTTGCTTTGCAGCACCATATTTTCTTTCTCGCTGATGAAAGGCTCGATGGCGATGACCAGACCCTTTTGCAGCTTGCGGCGATCGGAGGGATCGTAGTAATTATCGATCATTTCCGGCTCGTCGTGCAGGGTATGGCCGACACCGTGGCCGCAGAGATTGCGTATCAGCTTTAGCCCGTGGCGGGTGGCGGTGTTTTCGATGGCACGGCCGATGTGATTGAGAGGCTTGCCGTCGGATGCGGCGGTGATGGCGTTGGCCAGGGCTTCTTTGGAAGCGCGCAGCAGGCGCTGACCCATTTTATCGCCGCCGCCCGCCAGAAAGGACGCGCCGTTATCGCCGAAGTAACCGTCAAGCTCGGCCGAGACATCTATATTGACCATATCGCCGGGCTTGATGATGCGGTCGCCGGGGATGCCGTGGGCGATCTCCTCGTTGACGCTGATGCAGGTATAGCCCGGGAAGTTGTAAACCGCCATCGGGGCAGAGGTGGCGCCGTATTTGGCGAGCAGCTTGCCGCCCAGTTCATCCAGCTCTTTGGTGGTCATACCGGGTCGGCAGGCGGCCATCATATCACGCAGCACGATGGCGCAGATGCTGCCGATTTTCTTCAGCTTTTGCAGTTCTTCATCGGTTTGGATTATCATTGGTATCACTCCTTACAGGCTGCCTACGAAACGCTCGATCCCGTCGCAGGCTTTGATGAGGTTATCCATTGATGTGGCGTAAGAGCAGCGGATGAAGCCCTCGCCGGCGGCACCAAAGGCATTGCCGGGGATGCAGGCTACTTTTTGCTGCTGCAGCAGCTCCTCACAGAAAGTGGCGGAATCAAGGCCGGTGCCGCTGATGCAGGGGAAGGCGTAGAATGCACCCTCCGGCCGGCACATCGGCAGGCCGATCTCCTGAAAGCGGCGTATCATAAATTGGCGGCGTTTGTCGTATTCGGCACGCATTTTGGCGACCTCGGCGGCACCGTTGGTGATGCCCTCCAGTGCCATATACTGAGCGGTGATGTTGGCGCAGGACAGCGAGAACTGGTGGATCTTGTAAATGCCGCGCAGGATATCGGGATGGGCGCAGATATAGCCGATGCGCTGACCTGTCATTGCCAGAGATTTGGAAAAGCCGCTGATAAGCACTGTGAGATCGCGCATACCGGGGGAGGCGGCGATGGATGCGTGGGTGCGGCCGTCATAAAGCAGCTCAGCGTAGATCTCGTCCGAGATGGCGAGGATGCCGTGTTTGGCGAGAATTGCACCGATGGCATCAAGCTCGGCCTGCGACATAACAACGCCGGTGGGGTTGCCGGGGAAATTCAGCACCACGGCCTTGGTGCGCGGGGTGATGGCGGCGGCAAGCTGTTCGGGGGTCAGCTTGAATGACTGCTCGGCGGTGGTGGGCAGCGGCACGGCCACACCGCCCGCCAACTGGACACACGGCTGGTAGGAAACAAAGGCCGGCTCCGGGATGATGACCTCATCGCCGGGATTGAGCAGGGCGCGGAATGTGGCGTCAATGCCCTCCGATGCGCCGACGGTAACAATGATCTCATTATCCGGGGAGTATGTCACGCCGATCAGCCGCTGCTGGTAATCGGCGATGGCGCGGCGCAGCTCGATAATGCCGGGGTTGGGGCTGTAGCCGGTCTTGCCGTCCAGCAGGCTTTGGTAGCCGGCATTGCAGAAGGCGCGGGGGGTAACAAAATCCGGCTCACCGATGCCGAGGGAGACTACGCCTTCGATTTGGGCGGCGAGGTCGAAGAATTTGCGGATGACGGAGGGCTGGATGGCTGCTACATCGCGGTTAACATATTTGGTCATATCCGTTTGGGTCATTGGGGGGATCACTCCTGATTCTGTGTGAGATTTATATAATGGGTTGGGTTTATATAGCGGTCGTTATTTTTGGCGGCGATTAGGATTGGCGGGGAACCAGCCGCGTTTGACACGCTGTTCCTGCTCAAAAATCTCGTGGATGCTCCAAAGTGAGGAAAAGCCGATCAGTGAAACGATTATCGCCCAGAAGGATGAGGGGATGAACAGCGCGGCGGCCAGGCAGAGCAGACCGGCAACCATAAAGAGTGGCCAGATGCCTTTGCCGAAGTAATATTCGCCTTTGATGACGATGGGGTGGAAAACGCCGATTATCAGGAAGCTGGCGGCGCCGATTATCAATGCGTCGAAATTCATAGGGATCACTCCTTGATGGGCAGGCTGTTGATGAATTGGCGTGCGGTGCGGCCGGAGCAGCCGTTTTGCCACATCGCCCACTGCAGGGCGCGGGTACGCAGCTCATCGGCAGGCAGGTCAATGCCGGAGGCGGCGGCCAGCGTGCTGACTATACGCAGGTATTCCTCCTGATTGGGAGTGGTAAAGAGGATGGTCTGGCCGAAACGGTCGGCCAGAGAAAATTTCTCGCTCATACTGTCGGAGGCACGCACCTCGCCGTTTTTGTGCTCCACACCGTCGCGGTCGTGCCAGTTTTCGACTATCAGGTGGCGGCGGTTGGAGGTGGCGTATATCAGGGTGTTGCTGCCGAGTGCGGCTACACTGCCCTCCAGTACGGCTTTGGTGGTCTTGTAGCTTTGGCCTGCTGTCTCGAAAGAGAGATCATCAATGAAGATGATGTAGGGGCGGGGCTGAGCCTGCAGCAGAGTGATTATCTCGGGCAGATCGCAGATATGATCGACCGTCAGCTCCAGCAGGCAAAGGCCGTCGGCTGCCAGCTCGTTGGCGATGGCTTTGACCATTGAGGATTTGCCTGTGCCGCGTGCGCCGTAGAGCAGCAGATTATTGCCGCGGCGCTGATCGACGAAAAGACGGGTATTGGCCAGCAGCATATCCTTTTGGTGTTGGCAGCCCACCAGATCATCCAGTGTGATGGGGTCGGGCTGTGTTATCGGGCGGAGTGCGCCATCCCAGCGCCACACACGATGCAGGCAAAGCTGACCGAAGCCCTTTTGGCGGTGGAATTCTGCCAGATGGGCTGCGGCCTCGGTCGGGGGCATAGTATGCCAGCCGTCCAGATCGGCAGCAGGGGTGTGGCCTGTATCGGGCAGCCAGGGCAGCGTGGGATGTGCCGCCAGCCAGGATTGCAAAACGGCAATTTCCGCTGCGGCGGCATCCAGCAGGGGCTGGGGCAGGGCAGCAGACTGAGCGGCGGTGCAGGCGAAGTAGTTTTCTTCGGTGAGCAGCAGCTCCAGCAGCAGATTGGCAGGGGTGGTCTGCTTTGTGGGGTGGGTGGTGAGGCGTCGGCAGAGCAGCCAGTCGGCCTGGGCGTGATCGCCGGCGGCTAAGGCGCGGACGAAATCATAGCGCAGCAGACCGCGGAATATAGTCAACCCGGTGGGGGTGTTTGATGCAGTGTCTGTCATATTGATTGCTCCTTTTTTTGGATGGCTCGTCAGGGGGAGATGCTGCTTCGCGGAAAAATTGGGCAGCGGCAGCAGGAAAAAAGCCGGTAGACCACGAATTTTTTCGGAAGAAGTAAATTTACGATATAAATTGTAAACAGAACCTCTGAACGGGCGAATTTTTGTGGAGGCTCCGACCGGTGGGCTGCTATATCTGTGGCAGAGCGGCGGGGAGCCTGTATGGTGATATTGGGAAATGAACTATAAAGATAATTATAGCAAAAAAGGTGAGTATATGGCAAGCGAAAGGGCACAAAATCCCGGTACCGTGGGTGCGCCGCGGCGGCCGAATACCAACCGGCGTTTTGACCCAACAGGTATGGGGCAGCAGCCTGTGCCGCCCCGGCCGGAGCGTGAGGTGCGCCCAGCCGAGCCTGAGCCGGTGCAGCAGGAATTGCCGGTGAAGCACCAGCGGACGCTGCCGGAGCGTGAAGTGCGCCGGGCAGCCGGGCAGACTGTACGGCGGAAGCGTCAGGCCGCGTCCCGGAACGGACGGAAGCCCCAGACCGCTAAGGCCGGCAAGACTGTCAGCCCAGGGCGGGTGGTGTTGGCAGCCGTCAGCGGTATGATATGCTCGCTGATCGTACTGCTGACTTGTTCCGGGCTGTATGGGATGTGGTGTTATTCGCACGGTCTGCCGGGGGATATCAACGTAAAGGCCTCGGTGAGTATGTATTGTCTGGCGGCGTTGATCGGCGGGCTGTGGGCCGGTGCGGTGGTGCGGCGGCGTTCTGTGATACCGGCGGTGTTGATCGCGCTCGTCTTTATGGTAATGAGTATCGTGGTATCGCTGCAGCTTTTTGAGGCATCGGCGGTGAAGCCCGGGATGATCGTCATTAAGCTGCTGCTGACGGTGGGTGCGGTATTTGGCGGGTATGTGCTGTCGGCTTTGCCGTATCTTTTGCGGCGCAAACGGCGGTGACGGCCGACAAATTGCGTAAAATATACTGGCAATCCGGGAATATTTATGTTATAATAGGTTTAGATTTAATTTTGTAGGGAATTTTTTTTGGTTGTCGGTATTGCGGTATGGAATTGCCGGAAGCAGGTTTTATCCCGCGTGTGCGGGGTGGATGCTGTGCCCTGCGGGCTGGCTTCGACGCTGCACGAGCGGGGCGGGGGATGAAATTCAAATTCAGGTTTAAGCAAAACCTGAGTTTGGAACTCCTGAAATAGCCCCAGCCTGCGCGCAAGGCATAAAACTTGCAATAAAAGGGTGGCAAGGAGCCCCGGCAGGGGCGGAAGTACCCGCCTGCCTGTACTCGAATGAGTGTGCCCGTAAGGGTGCAAGGGTAGTGGGTAGACGGGGACTGACGGATGAGGCACAAAAAAACCAACAGAATTAAGAGAAAAAATATGCAGAGTTCTTTTGATGGGGTTATTTATTGCCGATAGTTTGGCAACCACTCAGTCAGCTTCGCTGACAGGCCGCCTTGCACAGGGGAGCTGTGGAGAAAAGGCTTTTGATAGTCAGGTTTTACTTATAACAATGGATCGGGGTGTTATTGATGGCTGCGGATGTAAAACACATGGATAATATAGATTTTGTGATCCTGAAGATCCTGCGTGATAACGGCCGCGAGACGGCTTCGAGTATCAGCAAGAAGATACACCTTTCGGTATCGGCGGTGCTGGAGCGTATCCGCAAGCTGGAGGACAGCGGTGTCATCAAGCAGTATACCGTGATGGCTGATTCACGCAAGCTGGGCTATGACGTGATGGCGGTGATGGAGGTGCGGCTGGAGCACCCGCGGTTTTATGATTCTTTCGTGGCGGCGGTGCGGGATAATCCGCAGATCGTCGATTGCTATTATCTGACGGGTGATTTTGATTTTAACCTGAAGATGTGCTGTAAATCATCGGATGATCTGGAGGCACTGCACCGGATGGTGAAGGAAATACCGGGTGTTTCGGCGACGATAACGCATTTTGTATTGAAGGAAGTAAAGAATATTTATGAGGTTCTGCCCGATAGTGTATGATCGGGCAGAAGTTTTTTTGCAGAGGTATGCTGCGGACAAAAAAAATGCGGTATTTTGTAGTTTTTATTGACAAATGTATCCGGGAGGAATACAATTTAATATGAGGGTATGTTTTTTTATTTGCAAAAGCGCGGCGCCGCAAATGGCGTGAGTTGCCCTCATAAGTCGGTTTTGACGATCGGCTGTATGTATTGTTAAACAAATTTTGTGCATAAACTAAAATCAGAGGAAGAAGAGAGGAAAACAATTATGAAAACTTTGGGTTACTACAACGGTAAATTTGATGAAGTCGAGAATATGATGATCCCGATGAATGATCGCGCCTGCTATTTTGGCGACGGCGTTTATGATGCGACTCTGGCACGCAATTATAAAATCTTTGCTATTGACGAGCATATTGACCGTTTTTATAACAGCGCAGGGCTGCTGCGTATCAATATCCCCTATACCAAGGATGAGATGAAGGCTTTGCTGCAGGAGATGGTAAATAAGGTAGAGACCGGTAACCTGTTTGTTTACTGGCAGGTGACCCGTGGTACCGGTATG
>JAFQHB010000039.1 GCA_017398165.1 Bacillota bacterium | reverse complement strand
GGTATCCAGGCCACCGGAATACGCCAGCACTACCTTGGGATTTTTCTGTTCCGTCATTTTCAAAATCTCTCCTTAAAATTAAAATAACTTTATATGTAAATTTTGCCGACAGCGTATCCGCCGCCGCAATTTTTATAACTGTTTTAACAGCGCAGGCTTTTAATACCGCCGCAACCGGACAGGGGCGGCACAGCACGATACCGCTATGGGAAAACCTGCTCTATATATACTGATTTTACACCAATTTACCGCATTAGACAATATTTCAAACAATATTTTTCGCGGATATTTTTCACGGATTTTTTGTGCTGATTATGCCAGCAGCAGCGCCATTACTGCCATCTGTGCATACAGACGATTCTCGGCCTCGTCAAAAATCTCGGGATGCGCCTCAAAGACCTCGGCAGTGATCTCCTCGCCGCGGTGTGCCGGCAGACAATGCAGCACCATCGCATCGGCTTTGGCAGCCGCCATCAGCTCGTCATTCACCTGATAGATACCGCCAAAGACAGCCTCGCGCTCGGCCTTTTCGCTCTCCTGACCCATCGAAGCCCATACGTCGGTGTAGATGACATCGGCATCCCTGGCAGCCTCCAGCGGGTCGTTCACGATCTCCACACTGCCGCCGGTCAGCGCCGCCGCCTCCCTGGCCGCAGCCACCACAGCCGCATCGGGCAGATAGCCCTCGGGGCAGGCGCAGACCACGTGCATACCCATACGCGCGCCGCCGTTCATCAGCGAGTGCGCCATATTGTTGCCGTCGCCGATAAATGCCATCTTCAGACCGGCCAGCTTGCCTTTATGCTCGCGGATGGTCTGCAGATCGGCCAGCACCTGACAGGGATGCAGCAGATCGGTAAGACCGTTGATGACCGGGATAGATGCGTATTCCGCCAGCTCCTCCACAATATCGTGGCTGAAGGTGCGGATCATCAGGCCGTCCAGGAAACGCGAAAGCACACGCGCGGTATCCGGGATAGGCTCGCCGCGGCCGATCTGCAGATCATTCGAGGACAGGAAGAGCCCCTGACCGCCCAGATAATAAATACCGCTCTCGAAAGAAACACGGGTACGGGTGGAGCTTTTCTCAAAAATCAGACCCATCGTCTTGCCTTTCAGGTAATCGATCGGCCTACCGGCTTTCTTTTCGGCCTTCAGGTGATCGGCAACATCCAGAAAGTAAGTCAGATCCTCGGTAGTATAATCCAGCAGCGAGAGAAAATCGCGGCCGGCGTAATCTTTTTTCAATTCCATCTTTTTATTGTCAGTCATATCTCAGCAAACCTCCTCAAGAACGCTCTCCAAAACAGTCAGGAATTCATCCGCCTCAGCCCGGCTGATATTCAGCGGCGGGATGAAACGCAGTACAGTGCCCGCAGTACAGTTGATCAGCAGACCTTTATCCAGGCAGCGCTTCACGATATCCGCCCCGGGGATGGCCAGCTGCAGACCCAGCAGCAGCCCCTGGCCGCGCACGCCCAGCACACAGTCATATTTATCCACCCACTCGGCAAAGCGAGCTTTCAGATAATCGCCGGTGGCAGCCGCCATCTCCGGCAGTTTTTCCTGCAGCATTACCTGCATTACAGCCACACCGGCCGCACAAACCAGCGGATTGCCGCCAAACGTCGAGCCGTGATCGCCCGGTTTGAATGCCGCCGCCACCCTGTCGGTGGTAAGGAATGCGCCTATCGGTGCACCGCCGCCCAGCGCCTTGGCCAGAGTCATAATATCGGGCACGATGCCGCTGTGCTGATAAGCAAACAGCTTGCCGGTGCGCCCCATGCCTGTCTGCACCTCATCAAAAATCAGGATAATATCCCGCTCATCACAAAGACGGCGCAGCTTCTGCAGGAATTCCGTCTCGGCGGGATACACACCGCCCTCGCCCTGCACCGGCTCCAGCATAATGGCGCAGGTATGCTCATCCACCTGCTCCAGCAGAGCCTCCCAGTTATTATACGGCGCATATTTGAAGCCCGCTGCCAGCGGCTCAAAGCCTTTGTGCATTTTGTCCTGACCTGTCGCCGTCAGCGTGGCCAGCGTCCGCCCGTGGAAGCTGTTATTCATAGTGATAACATCCAGACGGTCGGCATAGCCCCGATACTGCGAGTATTTGCGTGCCAGTTTGATGGCGCCCTCATTGGCCTCGGCACCGCTGTTGCCAAAGAACACCTTGTCAAAATCGGAATTTTCCACCAGCATAGCGGCCAGCTTCACCTGCGACTCCAGCCAGTACAGGTTGGAGGCGTGGATGAGCTGCCCGGCCTGTACGCTCAAAGCCTCGGCCACCGCCGGGTGCGAATGTCCCAGCGCGTTTACCGCGATACCGCCCACAAAATCCAGATACTTATTACCGTCCGCATCCCAGACATAAGAGCCCTCGCCCCGTACCATCGCAATCGGCAGACGGTTAAACACATTCAGGCAGCACTGCTCGCCCAATGCTTTGATCTCGGCATTATTCATTCTCTGCATCTTCTCTCTGTTACTTATTCAATCTATATTGCTTCCAATCCATATTGCTTCTTTGCTATTTATTCACGACCATCGTGCCGATACCCTCACGGGTGAATATCTCCAGCAGGATACAATGCAGCACCCGGCCGTCCAGGATATGCACGCTGCCAACGCCCTGTTTGACGGCGTGTACACAGCAGTCGATCTTGGGTATCATACCGCCGGCGATGACCCCCTGATGCTTCAGCGGCTCTACCATACGCACCGGCAGCACCCATATCAGCGAGGACTTATCCTTATAATCACGGTCCAGACCCTCCACAACGGT
>JAFQHB010000038.1 GCA_017398165.1 Bacillota bacterium | reverse complement strand
GCATCGGTATCGCGCCGGATGTGCAGAAGCGTATTTTTGATAAGTTTTATCAGGGGGATACCTCGCACAAGACGGAGGGCAACGGTTTGGGTCTGGCGATGGTGAAGCGTATATTGGAGCTGCTGGGCGCAGGGATAGAGGTGGAAAGTGAGCCCGGCAAGGGGGCGGCTTTTACTGTGATGCTGCCGCTGCAGAAGAAATAGTTTAGAAGTAGTTTTTTTGAAGATGGGGAGGGTATTACTGCCTCCCTATCCGCCTGTCTGCTGCTCATTAAGGGTGGCCGGGCCCGCAGGTGGATAGAGCATTGAATAGCTGACGGTGTATCATAGTGCCGCTCGGCTTTTTTTTGTGCGCTTTTACCGGCGGGAATTGGAGAAAAATTGTTATAAAAACCGCTTGACAGTTTCTGGGCATTATGCTATATTAGAGGTGTATCAAGTGTACTAATCGTGCTGGTACAGTTCATAATGTTAGTACAGTTAGCAATATGAGTACGGCGGCGTGATAAGACACAGGATACCGACCCCAGGCGCCGGGGCTGCGGAGATAATTATAATAGACTGGCTGTGATAAACAGTCTGTGATGAATAACTGTGATAGGTATTGTGGTGGTTTATAGCTGTAAGAGACGGCTGATAGACTATTGTGTGTTTAGTGTATGGTTTTGTGAGCATTTGTGATGTGTATAGTTGTGTGAGCGTTGATACGACCTGCCGTTGGGCGATGGGTCGGTGTATATAGGTGTGAGCAATCCTTAACAGGATAAAGCAAGTGGAAAATGACGAAAGAAGAATAGATGAAAGGAGAGTGCCGGGATGTGATGATTACGATAGATTATAAAGATCGACGGCCGATTTATCAGCAGTTGATGGATAAGATCGAGGAACTGGCGATGCAGGGATTGATACAGCCGGATGAACAGCTGCCCTCAGTACGCAGTCTGGCTGTCGAGCTGGCCATCAACCCGAACACTATCAGCCGTGCCTATGGCGAGCTGGAGAAAAAAGGCATTACTTATTCAGTAGCCGGCAAGGGCAGCTTCCTGGCCGCCGGACGGGATGCTATGCTGGCCGCCGGACGGCAACAGATCAGACGTGAGCTGGCCAGACTGATCGAGCGGGCGGCAGGCTGCGGTATAAGCAAGGATGATTTTCTGGCTGATGCGGCCAGAATATATGACGAAGGTGGTGTATTGAAGTGATAATCAGTAAGGATATCAGCAAAAGCTTTGGCGGTGTGCAGGCGCTGAAGTCGATATCGCTAACTATCAATAAGGCCTCGGTCTTTGGTCTGGTGGGTACCAACGGCGCAGGTAAGAGTACTTTTCTGCGGCTGCTGGCGGGTATCTATAAGCCGGACAGCGGCGAGATCACCATTGACGGTCAGCCTGTCTGGGAGAATATCGAGCTGAAAAAGCGTGTCTATTATATCTCCGATGAACAGTATTTCTTTGCCAATGCCACACCGCTGGAGGTGGCGCGGTATTATAACGGCATATATCCCAATTACGATATGGAACGCTTTCACAAACTGATGCAGGGCTTTGAGCTGCCGGTGGGCCGCAAGATCAATACCTTTAGTAAAGGTATGAAAAAGCAGGTATCGGTAATATGCGGTCTGGCCGCCAATACCGATTACATATTCTGTGATGAGACCTTTGATGGTCTGGATCCTGTGATGCGTCACACCGTAAAGAGTCTCTTTGCAGCCGAAGTAGCAGAGCGTGAGCTGACACCCATCATCGCATCGCACAACCTGCGTGAGCTGGAGGATATCTGCGATCACGTCGGCCTGCTGCATAGAGGCGGCGTGCTGATGGAGAAGGATCTGGACGATATGAAGCTGGGCGCCGGCAAGGTGCAGTGTGTGCTGCCCGAAGGCGTAGAGGTGGAAAGCCTCGGCCTGGATATTGCGGTGCAGGACAGACGCGGCTCGTTGGTGACGATCATTGCGCGCGGTGTGCCGGATGAGATAGCGGCCAGGGTGGCGGCGGTGCATCCGGTATTTATGGAGGTTTTGCCGCTGACGCTGGAAGAATACTTCATTATGGAAACGGAGGTGGCAGGATATGACCTCAAGAATCTCTTCCTCTGATAAGGGTTTGCTTGATATCGGCCTGACACGGCAGATCATCAAAAGGCATATCTGGCTGCCGGTGCTGGCGCTGATCGGGTTTATCCTGGCGCTGCCGGTGGTGACGGCTATCGCCTGTGAGAATAGCCTGGAATATAATATGCGCAACGGTGATTTGGCAGCGCATTATTTGCGCCTGGTCGAAGATATCCATATGGTACAGCAGTTCCTGGTGTCCTCGATCATTATGGTCGGTGCGGTGATGGCTGCTGCCACGATGTTCCGTTATCTGCACGTACGGCGGCAGATAGATTTTTACCACAGTCTGCCGGTAAGGCGAGAGAAATTCTTCGTCTGCAACGTGCTGGCCGGTTTGCTGGTGTTTTTGGCGCCGTATCTGGTGGGTGTGCTCCTGGATATGCTGCTGCTGGCAGTAAACGGACTGATGCCTTATGTATCTTTCGGTGATATGCTGCAGTGGGTGGCGTTCAACGTGCTGGCTTATATGCTGTTTTTCGCCTGTACCACGTTCGCTATGATGCTTTCGGGTACGCTGCCTTCGGCGCTGAAGGTGCTGTCCTGTATATTCTTCCTGGCTCCTGCCATCGGTCTGGTGCTGGAGGGTCTGGGCGCTATATTCTTTGACCGCTGGATGTCGATGTCCGTTGCGCTGAATCAGATTTTGATGCGGGCCTCGGTGGTGGTGCGCTACGTGATGCTGAGCGACGGTCGGATGATGTTTGGTAGTGACGGCCCGTGGCTGCCGCTGTGGCAGGATTGGCTGGTTGCCGCCCTGCTGACGGTGGCTCTGCTGGCGATCTCGCTGCTGCTGTATAAGAAGCGTGCTTCCGAGTGTGCCGCATCCACGCTGGCCTTTGGCTGGCAAAAGCTGCCCTACAAATACCCGGTGGTACTGCTGGGTGGTTTGGGTCTGGCGATGTTCTTCTATGCTGTCGGCAATATGAGTACCGTATGGCTGTATT
>JAFQHB010000037.1 GCA_017398165.1 Bacillota bacterium | reverse complement strand
CTGCACGCCCAGCTCCTGCAGCTTTTGTTTGTAGCGGCGCAGGATGGAGCGGGGCAGGCGAAACTCCGGTATGCCGTATTGCATAACGCCGCCTATCTTGTCCTTGGCCTCAAAGATGGTGACGCGGTAGCCGAGCTGTGCCAGGCCGATCGCGGCGGTGATGCCCGCAGGGCCGGAGCCGATGACGGCGACGCTTTGGCCGTTGGCCGGGCGGGTGGGTATCGTCATTTTATCCAGACAGGTATCGGAGATATAGTGCTCGATAGTGCTGATCTGGACGGGTGCGCCCGATCGCCCCAGTACGCAGTGACCCTCGCACTGCTTTTCGTGATTGCACACGATGGAGCAGATGAGCGACAGCGGATTGTTGGCGAAGAGCAGATCGCCGGATTCGTTGAGCCGGTGCTCGCGCAGCAGGCGGATCATATCCGGGATGGGGGTGTTGATCGGGCAGCCCTGGCGGCAGCGGGGGCGCGGGCATTGCAGACAACGGTCGATCTCATCGAGGACGTGGTTAGCCATGGGGATACCTCCCTTGGGGGTTAGTTTGCGGCACTGCTTTTGGCAAACATCGCTGCGCCTGTTGGCGTGATGGTTTGCCTGCCGGCTCATACTCCTGATAGCAGACGTGCAGGAGTGTGCCGGTATGGGCAGTGCGAAAGGGTTTTCCTGATAATTTTATTTTAGCATTGATGGACAAAAGTGTAAAGTAGGGAATAGTGAAGAGTGAATAGTGAATAAGTAGAGGGGTAAACAATAAATAGGTAGGGAGTGAGGGGACGGCAAAAAAAAATGCAAAAGTAGGATTTGGGGCTTGCCTTTTACGGGCGGTTTCTGTATAATAGACAAAGAATAGTGGGCGTAGCCTGTCCATTCGCAGGAATTTTCGTATAAAGGTGGCCGTCAGGAGGAGAGATTAGAAGTATGGAAATATTATACTCTGCACTGATAGGCTGTTTTTTTGGCGCTATTTGCGCTGGCCTTGAGACTGTGCTAATGCTTATGGTTGTAAAGCGGGCGGGCAATAATGCGGCAGCTGATATTGCGGCCGGTGTTGATGCTGAGGAAGCCACGCAAAGGCAGGCGGGTATGGTAATGAAGACCTTTATCCTGCGCTATTTTATAAATGTGATGGCTATTTTGGCAATCTTTCTGTTGCGTGGTATGCTGCCGTATAAGTGGGAGTATATACTGTTGTTTTTTGGCGTTTCTTTGGTTGGTGTCGGTCAGTTACTTCTGATAATATCAGGGCTTAGGGATCGCCTCAGCTCTGGCAGGCTTTTTTAATGAGGAAAAAAGCCGCAGGGTTGATATGGTTGTTGATGTAAAAACCTTTTACATACATAAAAGTTTTACATTTATAAAATTTTGCAAAGAAAGGAGGCAGGATTATGTCGCATGGCGGAGCTTTGTTTGAAGTTGCCGGATTTGGGGTGACCAGTGCGATGACTACGTCTCTGGCTATCAGTTTGATAATCGGTGGTGTGGTGATTGCCGGTTCGCGTAACCTGACTGAGGGCAAGCCAGGCAAAATGCAAAACGCTATTGAGATGGTCTTTGGTTCTCTGCGCGATTTTTATGCGAGTATTCTGGGCAAGGAGCGGGCAAATGCTTTTGCACCGATCCTCGGCACATTGTTCTTGTATATCATCGTATCCAATTACAGCGGCCTTTTGCCGTTTGCCGGTACTGCGCCCGGTTTCCAGCCGCCGACGGGTATGTTGGGTGTTACGATAGGTTTGGCATTGGTGACATTTTTTACTACCCAGATTGGTGGATTCAAGTATAATGGTCTGCATTATCTGGGGCATTTCGTCAAGCCGGTAGCCCCCCTGCTGCCGTTGTTGCTGTTGGAAGAGATCATTCATCCGTTATCTCTTTCTTTGCGTCTTTACGGTAATATTTACGGTGAAGAAACGGTATTGCATCAGGTAAGTGGTTTGATCCCGCTGGGCGCACCTATCATTATTATGGGTCTCAGCTTGCTGTTTGGGTTTATTCAGGCATTGGTATTCACGATGCTTTCGGCTATTTATATCGAAGCCGCAACCGGCAGCGGCCATTAAACAAAGACAAGCTGACGTGGGTTTATCCCACATACATTAAATTTGTATTCTCGTTTAACATTTTTTTTGGATAAAAGTTTTGGGTACAATCCGGTTTCGGCCGGGTCCGAAGGAAAGGAGGTTTGTATCAATGGTAAATGGTGTTATTGCTTGCGCAGCAGCTTTTGCTATCGCTGCTTCTACCGTATTCCCTGCGCTGAGCCAGGGCAAGGTTGGTGCTGCTGCTATGGAGAGCATCGCTCGTCAGCCTGAGGCTGCCGGCAAAATCCAGACTGCTATGATTCTGGCAATGGCTCTGCTGGAGGCACTGACCATCTACGGTCTGCTGATTGCCTTCATGATCATTGGCAAATTCTAATCATAGCCGGCTACAGACCTTATGACATACTTTACCTGCAATCGGGCAGGTAATGCCTGTGCCCGGGGAGCATATCCCCGGGTTTAGGTCTAAAACCTACAGGAGGCAATAGCAGAATGGAAGTTAATATTCAAGAAACGATTTTTGTCATGGTGAATTTCCTGATTCTCGTGGCGATTTTATATAAATTCGGCTGGGGCCCGGTTCTCAAAATGCTTGACAATCGTCAGCAGGGTATCGAGGACAGCCTGAACAAGGCTGAAGAGGCTCGCAAGGAAGCCGCAACTATGAGCGTCAAGCTGGCTGAAGAAGTGGCTGAGGCTCGTAAACAGGCAAAAGCTATCATCGACGAAGCGCAGAAAACCGCCGAGACTGCCAAGGCTGATATTCTGACCCAGGCCAGAAATTCTGCCGACAGCATGCTGGAGCGCGCGCAGGCCGAGATCGCAAAAGAGAAGGCAGAGGCTATCAGCCAGATCCGCGGCGAAGTCGCAGATATGGTAGTGGCTGTTGCCGGTCGCCTGTTGTCCGAGAATATGTCGGATAGCCAGCATCATCAGCTGGTTGACAAATACATCGCAGAGGTGACAGCTAAAAATGATTAACGGTAGCCTGAGCCGCCGTTATGCACAAGCATTGTTTGAGCTGGCCTCCCAGAAGGGCAAGGTCGCTGAATACGGCGGCGCATTGCATGAGCTGGTAGAGCTGCTTGCAGAAAACGAGGAGCTTGCCAGTATCTTTTACGGCAAAGTCGTGGCGGCATCCGCCAAGAAAAAGCTGTTCGCCCAGATCCTGAGCGGGCAGTCCACGACTGACGTCCTGAATTTTGTATCTCTCATTATCGATAAAAACCGCGAGGGTTCTCTGGCTGATATCGCCGGGGTCTATGATGACCTGTGTGATGAGGCCGAGGGCATCCAGCAGATTATGGTGACCTCTGCGGTAGAGCTCGGTGAGGAAGAGAAAAACGCCCTGAACGCAGCTTTTGCTGCCAAATTGGGCACCAAGATCCGCCTGAAGACTGCCGTTGATAAGAAGCTTATCGGCGGTTTGAAAGTACAGGTGGGCGACACCGTCTATGACGCCAGTCTGAGCGCACAGCTTGCAGGCTTGAAAAAGTCTCTGGCTGTTTAAGCAGCGCGGGCAGGCAGGTTTTTGATAGACTTTTGTGTTAAACAGTTAGAAGCACATAGAGGGGTGAAATATTTTGAGCATCAGACCAGAAGAAATCAGTTCTATTCTGAAGCAACAGATAGAGAACTATCAAGCTGATGTTGATGTGACAGAAGTCGGCACGGTAATCACCGTAGGCGACGGTATCTGCCGCATCTCTGGTTTGAATAACGCTATGGCCGGCGAGCTGCTGGAGTTCGAAAATGGCGTTATGGGTCTGGCCATGAACCTGGAGGAGGACAACATCGGTTGTGTTATTCTGGGTAAATTTACCGATATCCGTGAGGGCGATACCGTAAAACGTACCGGCCGCATTATGGAGGTACCGGTTGGCGAGGCTCTGATCGGCCGTGTCGTCGATCCTCTGGGCAATCCTCTGGATGGCAAGGGTCCCATTGAGACCACCAAATTCCGTCCTGTTGAGTCCAAGGCTCCCGGCGTTATGGCTCGTAAATCGGTATTTGAGCCGATGCAGACCGGTATTAAATCCATTGACGCAATGGTTCCGATCGGCCGTGGTCAGCGTGAGTTGATCATTGGTGACCGTCAGACCGGTAAGACCGCCGTCGCTATCGACGCTATTCTGAACCAGAAAGGTCAGAATATGATTTGTATTTACGTAGCGATCGGCCAGAAGGCATCTACCGTGGCATCGGTAGTAAGAAAGCTGGAAGAAGCAGGCGCAATGGAGTACTCTATCGTCGTCAGCGCTGCAGCTTCTGAGCCTGCTCCGCTGCTGTACATCGCACCTTATGCCGGTGCAGCAATGGGCGAAGAATTTATGTTCAACGGCAAACACGTTCTGATCATTTATGATGATCTGACGAAGCAGGCCGCAGCATACCGCGAACTCTCGCTGCTGCTGCGTCGTCCTCCGGGGCGTGAGGCATATCCCGGCGACGTATTCTACCTGCACTCCCGTTTGCTGGAGCGTGCAGCTAAGCTCTCCGACGAGCTGGGCGGCGGCTCTATGACCGCACTGCCGATCATCGAGACCCAGGCCGGCGACATCGGTGCATATATTCCGACCAACGTAATTTCGTTTTCTGACGGTCAGATCTTCCTGGAGACCGACCTGTTCTTCAGCGGTTTCCGTCCTGCTATTAACGTAGGTCTGTCTGTATCCCGTGTAGGTGGTTCCGCACAGG
>JAFQHB010000036.1 GCA_017398165.1 Bacillota bacterium | reverse complement strand
CAGCGTCTGGCCATCGCCCGTGCCCTGCTGCGCCGTGATGCCGATCTCTTCATCTTTGACGACAGCTTTTCGGCACTGGATTTCCGCACCGAGGCCGCACTGCGCCGGGCGCTGCCCGCCTGCACACGGGATGCCGCCGTACTGATAATCGGCCAGCGCATCAACAGCATCCGCCACGCTGCCCAGATCATCGTGCTGGATGACGGCCGCATCACCGGTATCGGCACCCACAGCGAGCTGCTGCATACCTGTCCGATCTATCACGAGATCGCAGAATCCCAGGCCAAAGGAGGTGCCATAGATGACTGAGCCAAACAACAATCTGCCGGAAACCGATCTGGAAGATCCTGATTTCGGCCCCGGCATCCCCGGCAAACCACAAGACGCCCGCAGCACGCTGCGCCGTCTGTGGCACTCGGTCAGCGATCAGCACCGGCGGCTGGGCATCGTCGCGGTATCGGTGGTCTTTTATACCATACTATCCATCGCCGCGCCGTATTACAGCGTCGGTGTAGTCAATCTGCTGTGGGATAATATCCGACAGGCCAATGCGCTGGGCGAGGCTTTCCGCGTCACCTGGCAGCAGGGCGGGCGTGAGATCGTGCTGCTCCTGCTGATGTACCTCGGCGCGGCGGCGTTCTCCACCCTCCATTCCTTCCTGATGGCCAGTTTTGCCGAGCTGCTGAGCCTGCGCCTGCGTACCGAGCTTTCCGAAAAGCTGAATCGTCTGCCGCTGGCTTACTTCGATCAACGCCGCACCGGCGCTATACTCAGCCGCTTCACCAATGATCTGGATAAAATGGCCGAAGCCCTGCAGACCGGCGTTTTGCGGCTGATAACCTCGGCCGGGCTGATAAGCGGCTCGCTGCTGATGATGCTGCGGCTGAATATCACCCTGACGCTGATTTTTCTGGGCTTTATGACGCTGGCGATGCTGCTGACCCGCACCTTTGCCGGCAAGACGCACCAATGCGCCGCCGACCGCCAGCGTGCCCTCAGCGACCTCACCGGTCTGGTAGAAGAAGCCTACACCGGCCGCACCGTTATCCGCGCCTTCAATCAGGAGGCCGCCAGCAGCGCCCAGATACATCAGGCCGCCGAAGATCTGGCCGCCGCCTCCCGCCGGGCGGATTTCATCATCAACGCCATCAATCCGGCCATCCGTATGGTCAACCGCACAGGGCAGGTCGCCATCGCACTGTATGCCGGCCACCTGCTGATCTCCGGGCGTCTTTCGGTCGGTGTTTTTCAGGCTTTCTTTCAATACGTCAATCAATCCGCCGAGCCGCTGACGGAGGGCTCCTTTATGATAAATTCGCTGCAATCGGCACTGGCCTCGGCCGAGCGCATCTACCGGACCCTCGATGAAGCCGAGATCATCCCCGATACCGCCGATGCAGCAACGGCCTCCGCCACCCACGGCCGGGTAGAATTCCAAAACGTCCGCTTCGGCTATACTCCGGATAATATACTGATGCAGGATATCAGCTTCAGCGTACGCCCCGGCCAAAAAATTGCCATCGTGGGCAGCACCGGGGCAGGCAAGACGACTCTCATCAACCTGCTGATGCGCTTTTATGAGGTCGGCGGCGGGCGGATAATGCTGGACGGGCGGGATATTACCACGCTTACCCGCAGCGATCTGCGCCGCAGCTTCGGTATGGTGCTGCAGGATACCTGGCTCTTCTCCGGCACGATAGCCGAGAATATCGCCTACGGCCGCCCCGACGCCACACGGGAGGAAATAATTGCCGCCGCCAAAGCCGCACGGGTCGATTTCTTCGTCCGCACACTGCCGCAGGGCTATGATACCGTCATCAGCAGCGAAACCGAGACTATCTCTGCCGGGCAAAAGCAGCTCCTCACCATCGCCCGCGTGTTCCTGTGTGATCCGGCGGTGCTCATCCTCGATGAAGCGACCTCCAGCGTCGATACCCGCACCGAGGCAGAGATCAGCCGCGCCATGCGCTCTCTGATGCAGGGACGCACCAGCTTCGTCATCGCGCACCGTCTTTCCACCATCGTCGATGCCGATTTGATACTGCTGATGCAAAACGGCAGCATCATCGAGCAAGGCACTCACCACGAATTACTGGCCGCCGGTGGTGCCTACGCATCACTCTACAACAGCCAGTTCGCCAATTAAAGAGCAATACCACAAATCACCGTTTACCGCAGTGATTTGTGGTATTTTTTTCTTCAAACTAACAGGTTTTTTGGAATGT
>JAFQHB010000035.1 GCA_017398165.1 Bacillota bacterium | reverse complement strand
CGCGCAACGGCAATAGTGCAAGCCCCATAGGGGCGCAGCACTAAGCGTTGCGCGCAAGGCAGAAAAATAACTTGGGCGGGCGGGTGGTGCGACGGGGTCTTGCGGACGAGGTACATCCTCAAAAAAACCTACTTGATTTATCTAAAAACGGACGGTGTGCCAGGTGCATACCGTCCGTTCGTGTTTAATTATTAGGGTCAGGCTTCCTCCAGGGCAGTCATCGCGGTTTCCCATTCCTGCATAATTTGCTCCAGATCAGCCTGGGCCTGCTGCAGCTCCTGATCGATTGCGGCGGCTTTTTGGTAATCCATCGCTACGGCGGGGTCGGCAAGGGTCTGCTCCAGCGCGGCGATTTTTTCTTCGTGCCGGGCGATATCGGCCTCCAGCCGTTCGATTTTGCTTTGCAGCTTGCGGCGGTTGGCGGCAGCTTCCTTTTGGGCCAGGAAATCCTGCTTGTTGGCGGTCATTTCCCGGGCGGGTGCAGTGGCGGCGGCGGGGATGGTGGTCTGCTCGGTGCGTTTCTCCAGATAATAGGAGTAATTGCCGCAGTAAGAGGTGAGCGTGCCGTCCTGCAGCGTCAGCACCCGTTCGGCCAGGGCATTGATGAAGTAGCGGTCGTGCGATATGGCGAGGACTGCGCCGTCGTAGCTCTGCAGCGCTTGCTCCAGTGCCTCGCGGCCGTCGATATCGAGATGGTTGGTGGGCTCGTCCAGCAGCAGCAGATTGGGCTCGGCCAGCAGTATTTTCAGCAGGCCGAGGCGGGCTTTCTCGCCGCCCGAGAGGACGGAACAGGGCTTGTCCAACACCTCGGCCGGGAAGAGAAATGCGGCCAGTGCGCCGCGCAGGCGGGTCTCGGTGAGTCGGGGGAAGGTATTGCGCAGGTCGTCGAGGATGGTATCGCCGCTTTCTTCCAGCTTTTGCAGCTGATCGTAATAGCCCAGACGCAGGCCGGAGCCGCGGGTGACGCTGCCGGCATCCGGTGTGAGCTCGCCGGTGATCAGACGGAAGATGGTAGTCTTGCCGGCGCCGTTGGCACCTAAGAGACAGACTTTCTCGCCTTTGTGGAGCTGCATTTGCAGACCGCTGAACAGCGTGCGCTCACCGAAGGATTTGGCGGTATCGCGCAGAGTCAGCAGATCGTTGCCGGAGGCAGGGGCGGCGGGGAAGCGAAAATCCAGCCCGGCCTGTTGCTGTTCCAGCTCGATCAGCTCGCCTTTCAGGCGTTCCAGCGCTTTTTCCTTGCTGTGAGCCATAATGAGGGTCTTTTCGCGGTTCCATTGTTTCTGCTGCTTGATAATGCCCTCCATACGGCTGATTTCCCGGCTGACGTTGGCATTGTGGCGCATAGCGGCTTCGCGCTCGGCCTGATATTGGCGGCGGAATTCGGTGTAGCTGCCTTTGTAGAGCTTCATATGGTGATTTTCCAGATGGATGGTTTGTTCGGTAACACGGTCGAGGAAGAAACGATCGTGCGAGATGACTATGAAAGCGGTATTGAGGCTGCGCAGGAAATCCTCCAGCCATTCCAGAGCGGTGACGTCGAGGTGGTTGGTGGGCTCGTCCAGCAGCAGCAGGTCGGCCTCGGAGAGCAGCAGACGGGCCAGAGCGAGTTTGCTGCGCTGCCCGCCGGAGAGCTGCTCCAGCGGGCGGTCGAAATCATCGCGGGTGAAGCCCAGCCCCAGCAGAGAGCTGTTGACGCGGCTTTCATAGGTAAGGCCGCCGCGGGCGATAAATTCCTCATTGAGGGTGTATTGCTGTTCCAGCAGCGCCTGACGTGCGGCTTCATCATTAAAAGGCTGGCTGAGGCGGAAATTGATCTGATCGATTTGGCGGGAAAGTTCGATCAGCGGGCGAAAGACCGAGAGCAGCTCGCTGTGCAGCGTACGGCCGGTGTGTTTGAGCTCCTGCTCCATAATGCCGACTTTCAGACCGCGCGGCATAATGATCTCGCCGGAGGTAGGGCTTATCTCCCCCGAGAGCAGGCGAAAGAGGGAGGTTTTGCCGGCGCCGTTGCGCCCGGTGAGCCCGGTCTTGCTGCCGGCCTCCAGCGTCAGAGTGCAATCGGAGAGGACTTCCTTTTCCAGATATGCGAGAGAGAGTTTGTTGAGTGCCAGAATGGCCATAATGAACGGTCTCCTTTGGTGTGCGTATATGATCGGTGCGTTTATTTCATTTATATATAGAAGAAATGCGATTTATATAGCAATTTATATAGAAGAAAACAAAGGAAAATATGCACCGGGGGTGCGGGGCTGCTATATTATATATAGTAATAAACGTGTGTACGGGCGGATCGTGCGCCCGATATATCTATTATATTGTATTGCTTCATTTGCTATATTGTATTATATTGTATCATTCGCCCGGGGTCAATATTAAGATGACGTGGCGGCAGGGATGCGCCCGGGGGAGATCATAGGGTAATCAGGGGCGGATACGGGGGGGGGTAAATTGGCCGCCGGGCGGTGGGCAGACGGCAAGAAATTTGTCAGAAAAAATCAAAAGTTTTTTGTGCAATTTGGGGAAAAGTCCGGGGGAAGTCCTGAAAGCCACTCCATATCTTGTGGTTGGTGCGATGAAAATGCTTGTTGCGGCTACTATATATTGCGGTGTTAAAATAAGTTGAAAAAAGTTCAAAAAAATTGAAAAAAGGTGTTGACAAAACCCACCAAGAATGATATTATATATAAGCACCTTGCAACACGGTGCAACGCAAAACGGACAGATCTTTGAGAACTAAATAGTGAGCAAGCCAAGTTCAAGAAAAATGAACGAAGCACAAAAGTGTAAGGTCTTGAAAAGGACCCCGACTTTTGAGTTTTGAAACAAGAAATAAATGAGCAGATCATGCTCTGATGAATGAGTAGTTTAGACTCTTATGAGTTTAGATAAAGATTTATTGGAGAGTTTGATCCTGG
>JAFQHB010000034.1 GCA_017398165.1 Bacillota bacterium | reverse complement strand
TGTTTCTTCTACTATGAGCCCTGCTGTCAGAGTAAACACCCTGAAGCCTCTGGCAAAATAAGCTTGACAATATAATTTTTGTCTGGTATAATAGTTTTCGCTGAAAATTTAATAGAACTTTTTGCCATAGACAGTCGGCGCTGTTGCTTAATTGCCCAAACGTGCGAGCGTAGGGGCAGCCAACCGAGGCGGAAGGCTTTGGACACGGATTTCTTGTGTAATTCTGGTGTATTTATGAAGCTCTCTGTTTCGGCAGAGAGCTTTATTGATTTTCATGATATATTCCGCAGACGCCTGCGTCTGTTTATAAGGAGGTGTCAGATTTGGATAAGAAACCGCAGATGATCCGCAAGGAGGAGCAGGTTGCTCAGCTGCAGACTTGGATCCAGGAGAGCAGCGCTGTTGTTCTGGCTGACTATCGTGGTCTGACTGTTGCCGAGGATACCGCTCTGAGAGCTGAACTCAGAAAGAACAATGTTGGCTACAAAGTTGCTAAGAACACTATGATCAAGCGCGCTGCCAACAATCTGGAGATCACCGATCTGGACGCATATCTGGAAGGCCCCACTGTAATGGCTTATTCCGATGATCCGATCGCTGTATGCAAGGTACTGGCTAAATTTGCTGAGACTCATAAGGCTATGGAGATCAAAGCCGGCCTGGTAGACGGTAAATTCGTTTCCCAGGAGGATATCAACGCTCTGGCCAAGATGCCCAGCCGCGAGGTACTGTTGGGTCGTTTCCTGGGCTCCATTCAGTCTTCGCTGTCCGCCTTCGTGCGTGCTGTTGATGCTATCAAGACCAAGAAGGAAAACGGCGAGGAGCTGTGTGCTGCTCCTGCTGAGGAAGCCGCTGCTGAGTAATCGGTGGCAAAATGGCCGAATGGCCGCATAAAACACAAAAACAAACAAACTGATAAATAATGAGAGGTGCAGATCTAATGACTAAAATTGAAGAGATCATGGCAGCTATTGAGGAAATGACTATCCTCGAGCTGAACGACCTGGTTAAAGCTATGGAAGAGAAATTCGGCGTAAGCGCAGCTCCTGTTGCTGTTGCCGGTATGGCTGTTGCTGATGGCGGCGCTGCTGCTGCAGCTGACGAGCAGACTGAGTTTGACGTAATCCTGGCTTCTGCCGGCGATAAGAAAGTAAACGTAATCAAAGTTGTTCGCGAGATCACCGGCCTGGGCCTGAAGGAAGCTAAGACTCTGGTTGACGAGGCTCCGAAGCCCGTTAAAGAGAAAGTCTCCAAAGAGGACGCTGAGGCTGCTAAGGCTAAGCTGGAAGAGGCTGGCGCTACTGTAGAGATTAAATAAGTTTCTTCTATTGGAAATTTATTACAACAGAAAACCAAAGGCAGAGAGTATAATGCTCTCTGCCTTTTCTGTATTGGTATTGGGGGTGCGGCATCAGGGGCGTTCGGCCAGCATAATGACGGCGGCCTGACCGCCGCGGTTGCCGCCGCTGGCACGGTGCGACCAGTATTTATCGGGCAGGCAGCAGGTACATTCCGGCGAGACGGCGATGCTGTCGGCGGGTACGCCTGCCGTTTGCAGCCGCCAGCTGTTGATGGCTTTGAGATCGACGTGGAAACGGCCGGGGGAGTCGGCCTCCGGTGTGATGAACGCGTTGACCTCTGTGCCGAAGGCTTCCTGCATCGCCCGGGGGACATCATCGTGAGTGGTGAAGCAGCAGTTGGCGATGCCGGGGCCGATAGCCGCGATCATCTGCCGCGGGTCTGCGCCGTAAACCTCTTGCAGGCGGCGGACGCCGTGGGCGGCGATATCTGCCGCTGTACCGCGCCAACCGGCGTGCAGTGCGGCAACGGCGTGGACGTCGGGAGCATACAGCAGCACCGGGATGCAATCGGCGGAGTAGGCTATCAGCGGGCGGCCGGGCTGATCGGTGATGAGGCCGTCGCACTCATAAGGGACGGGGCCGTCGAGGTGCTGCCCGGCATCCTTTGCACCGGCAATACGGATGATGGCGCTGTGTATCTGACGTGTCGATACCATAGCGTGCGGATCATAACCGAGTGCATCGGCCAGAATCAGGTGATTTTGATAGACGTTCTCGACGGTATCCTGTTTGTGGTCGAGATTGAGGCTGGCCTGAGCGCCGGTACTGACACCACCAGCGCGGGTGGTGAAGGCGTGTCTGATGGGCATACCGTCGAATATACGGCAAATAGTGAGCGGTACTGCACCGAAATCAACGGTCCGGAAAGTATGATCAAAGGGCATAGCGGGCTCCTTTCTTGACAGTGGTATGATTAAGCATAGTATGCTTGGGCAAAGTGGTATATTCGCCGCGGCAGGTGGGAAAACCTGCTGCGGGATGTGATATGTGCATCAGGAGTTTTGGTAGTACAGGCAGGAATTCGCCGGAAAGCAAAGAATATTAGGTGTTGTCGGAAAATACGGAGTATGGACAGCCAAAAGAAACAACCAAAAGAAACGGTGATAGAGAATGGGTTTTTCCAAAAAGTGGCTTTTTGATTTCGGGACTAATATCGGCGTGGATCTGGGTACGGCGACGATATTGATCTATGTGAAGAATAAAGGCATCGTGCTGAATGAGCCTTCGGTGGTGGCGCTGGATGACCGCACCGGCGAGGTACTGGCTATCGGTACGGCGGCCAAGAAAATGCTGGGGCGTACCCCGGCGGGCATCACGGCGGTGCGGCCGCTGCGGGAGGGCGTCATCGCGGATTATGACGTGACAGAGCAGATGCTGCGCTATTTTATCGAGCAGGCCTGCGGGCGCAACTGGATATTAAAGCCGCGCATTATGGTGTGTATCCCCTCCGGCGTGACCGAGGTGGAGGAGCGTGCCGTGCGGCAGGCAGCCATCGCGGCGGGTGCGCGCGAGGCTTTCCTGATCGAAGAACCTCTGGCGGCGGCTATCGGCGCGGGTATGGATATTTATGCCGCCAGCGCCAGTATGGTATGCGATATCGGCGGCGGTACTACGGACGTGGCGGTTATCTCTTTGGGGGGTATCGTGTCCAAGATCTCGCTGCGGGTGGGCGGTGATAAGTTTGATGAGGCTATCGTCAGCTATATCCGGCGCGAGCGTGGGCTGCTGATCGGTGAGCCGTGTGCCGAGGAGATAAAAAAGAGTATTGGTACGGCTTATCTGACTGATAATAACCGTGATAATTTTGCCGCTGTGCGCGGGCGCAATCTGATGACCGGCCTGCCGGAGAGCATCCACTTTACTGCGGAGGAGTGTAACCGGGCCATCCGCGAGATCGTGGAGCAGATCATCACAGCGATACGGCAGGTGCTGGAGGAAACCCCGCCCGAGCTGGCGGCGGATATCGTTGACCGGGGAATGGTGCTGACCGGCGGCGGCTCGATGCTGGATGGGCTGACAAGGCTGATCGCCGAGCGCACCGGGCTGCACGTCTATCTGGCCGAATCCCCGACTGCCTGTGTGGCGGCGGGTACCGGCAAATCGCTGGCTTATCTGGACAGGCTGGGACCATCGGAGACCTGGCCGGTGCGGCGGGCCCTGTGATTGTGCAGTATGCTGTATAGTGGTGCGGTGACGCGGAAAGGCTGGTGAGCGTTTGAGAACGGGAAAGACGTATAAAGGGCGGCTGTTGCGGCTGGCGGTGCTGCTGCTGGCGCTGTTGCTGGGTCTGGGCGCGGCGGCCGGTTCCAGGCAGGATCCGCTGGTGACTAAGAGCTGGGTCGATCAGTATATCGCGGCCGAGGTGGCGGCGGTAGAGGATGATCTGGGCGCGCGGCTGGATGCGGCAGAAAAGCGTCTGGGCAATACGCTGGTGATCCGTATGTGGATCGGCAAGACCGTGCTGGAGCAGGACGGTGTGCAGAAGCCGCTGGAGGCTGCGCCCTACCTGACGGAAAGCGGACGTACAATGGTGCCGCTGCGGGCGCTGGGCGAAGCTCTGGGGGCGGAATTTGCCTGGGATACTGCGGACAGGCAGGTAACGTATCTGCGGGATGGTACCGAGATCGTGCTGACGCTGGGCAGTATGGAGATACTGGTAAACGGGGAGAGCCGCAAGATAGACGCTGCACCTCAGGCGGCTGCCGGGCGGACTTTTGTGCCGCTGCGTGTGGTGACGGAGAATTTGGGCTTTGCGCTGAAATGGGATAATGCCGCCAAGCAGGTGACGCTGCTGTATTAGATCAGGTCGTTTTGGTGTAGAATATAAAAAGGCTGGGAAGTTTGATCACTTCCCAGCCTTTTTATATGTTATTAAAGCCGTTGTAGCTGGAAAAGCCAAGCATATAGACGGCCATCGCTATAGAGATTTCATGTGAGGCGGCAATATCTTGCAGCTCTTGCATGACAGTGTCATTAGGTATTTGTATATCGGTGTCGGCTACTACTGATTCTATCACTTGTGGTAGCACTATGCACAGCTGATAAAAAGCATCTTCCTGGCCGGTGACTAGAGCATAGAATTTATCCAAACTGACTCGACGGATAAGCCGGTGCGATACCTTACGTTTATCGACGGTCGTTTCCCACTTGATATCCTGCGAATTTTTGGCGATAGCTTCGACCAAATAGCAAGCACAATCATCATCTTGCAGTAGCTGGCTTTGCATTTTTATATAAGTTTTGCCGGCAGCTGATGAATTCATAGTGTTGTGTTTGTTTTTCATTTCAACGTAAACGGTATGTACGCAATCACCGGATGCAAGCTGAATACCAGCAGGATCTGTATAGATAACATCCCATCCGCCTTCCTCGCCATTGGGAGGAACATGGCATTTAGCTATATATTGAAATATCTTTTGGTGGAAATAGCCGATGTCGTTATTATTTGATTTGTCGCGCTGCCGAAAAATCTCATTTTGGATGAGTTCTTCCCAGGAAGAACGATAGACCATTTTGTCAAAAATTAGCTTTATAGGGTCAACGATGTTGCTGTTGAAGCGTTTTATGTCATAGGATTCGAGTTTTTCGCCATATTTTTCGATAGTAGCAATAACGTGGTTTCTGAAATCTTCTTCAGATATAAAGGATAATGGCCACATTTGTGATTCCTCCAAATGCAATTTATCTAAAGCTGATTTGAGGCAAAGACCAATTTCTTTTGCTAAATTAACAGGTACGGCGTTGCCTACTTGTTTATAGCGTTCGGATAGCTTACCGCAGAATTCCCAGTCATCAGGGAAGGTTTGCAGACGGGCATTCTCTCGGTAAGAAAAGGGCCTGACTTCCAGAGGGTGACATCTGTCTGTTTGCTTCATTCCGGGGTTGGTGAGGACGGCAAGGGAAGGCTCGTCAAGGCCTATTCGGCGCAAAATGCCAGTACGTCCGCCTCCCATATCCCAGCAGGTCTTCATATATGCTTTGGCTATGGCCGGATCTATATCACGCCAATAACCACCTGGGGGGACAAGCGCAAAAACAGCAGCTTTGCTATCAGAATATTTGGCACATTCCGAAGCAGATGGAGCGGTATCAAGTTTGATGTCGCGTACTACAGGTTTGTAGCTGTGCTCGGAGGGAAACTCAAAAGTGCATTTATCTACCAAGTCGTTTCTGATGCCGATGGTTATCAGGCGTTCTCGTTTTTGTGGAACTCCATAATGCCAGGCGTTCAGTATTTTATGATATGTTGTATATCCCTCGTCTTCAAAAATATCAAGAATGGTTTTGTAGGTCCGGCCGCTATCGTGCGAGAGCAGGCCTTTTACGTTTTCGAACAGGAATATCTTGGGCTGTAGCTTGTGCAGGAAGGTCGCGTAATGATAAAACATCGTGCCGCGCACATCCTGCAAGCCCAATCTTTTGCCGGCATAGCTAAAAGATTGGCAGGGAGCACCGCCCGAGAGCAAATCAAGCTCGTATTTTTTTATGCCGAATTCTTCTTCCAGATTACGCTCGGCGGTCAGAGCAATATCTTCGCATAAAACATTCCAGTGAGGTCTGTTTGTGATAAGGGTATTGGCTGCATCACGATCGAACTCAACAAGCCCAATATGACTAAATCCTGCTTGTTCCAATCCCAGAGCAAGACCGCCTGCACCTGCAAAAAGTTCAATCGAAGTATACATAATTTAATGGCTCCTTAGTCATAATTCTTCAAAATAATCTTAGCATAAAATCGTAAAAAATTCAATCTGAAATCGTTGAGCATAAAATATGGGGCGGTATGAATAAGTTGCCAGGGTTGATACGGCTCTGTAAAATGGGATATTGAAAAAAACAGCACTGTGTGGTATGATATAAGGCGAATTATTGGCGGAATACGGCAGTAATGTGCAGCCTGGGCGGCGGATGGATGTTGGCCGGGGCGGGCTGATGTGATCGTGTGGGGATGCCGGGCATTCCTGGAAAGGGAGAGCGTTTCTTATGGATATGGAAAAAGAAGAGCAGCAGTCCTTTTGGCAGGGCGAGAGCTTTTGGTATCGACGTTTCGGATTTTTGTCAGCGCAGGCGCGCTGGTGGTTTGCCATCGTGCTGCTGATGATGGTGCTGGGTGGTTTTTATCTGGGTTTTTGGGCTTCGTGCCAGCAGGAAAATCCCATCACCGTTCCTTATGTGACGTCGGACAATTATTTTGCCGATAAAGAGGCGGCGCTGGCCGCGATGAAGGATTATCTGGGCGAGGACGGCGTGATGACGCTGCTGTTGCTGGGTTGTGATATGCGTGACGGCGAGAGCTCCGGCCGGTCGGATACCATAATGCTGGCATTCGTCAACCTGAATGAGGGTGCGGTCAATCTGCTTTCGATACCGCGTGATACACGGGTGGCGCTGGCCGAGGGGCGCGGCACGACCAAAATCAACCACGCTTATGCTTACGGCGGGATGTCGCTGACGCGCAAGACGATAGAGAACTTCCTGGATGTGGAGATCGACCGCTACGTGCAGGTGGATTTTGAGGGCTTCGCCGGGATAATTGATGCGCTGGGCGGCATTGATTATAATGTGGAGCAGCGTATGTATAAGCCGGAGGAGAATATTGACCTGCAGCCCGGCCAGCAGAAGCTGGACGGACACGATGCGCTGGCATATGTGCGTTGGCGCGGCACGGCTACGGCGGATATCGGCCGTGTGGAGCGGCAGCAGAAATTCATCAAGGCCACTATCGAGCAGGTGATGTCTACCGGCACGATATTCAAGCTGCCGCAGTTGGTCGGCACCATCAATGAGGCTGTCCATACCGACTTCACGCTGGAAGAAATGGTGGGGCTGATCAATATTTACAAGGATTTTGCCGCGGTGGAATTTAACTCTGACAAACTGCCGGGGCATGACGCCTACATAAGCGGTATCAGCTATTGGGAGTATTTCCCCAATCAGACAGCGGCGCTGGTGGAGCAGATGAAGAACTTTACTTTGAACAACGAGCCTGAGCCGGAGCCGCAGGCCGGGCCGGAGGCATAGGCATTTATGGGTACAATGGATATTCTGGGCGCCAAAATCAGCGATATGGATATGGTGGAGACCGTCTGTGCGCTGGCGGCGTATATCGATGTAGGACGCCGGGAGGAGACTGACCGGCTGCATCATATAGTGACGCTGAATGCGGAGATATTATACCGCGCGCAAACCGAGCCGAAGCTGATGGAGGTCATCAACAACGCTGCTCTGGTGACGGCGGACGGCAGCGGTATCGTGCTGGCGGCGGACAAACTGTGCGGGCAGAAGATCGAGCGGGTGACTGGCATCGACCTGATGACCGAGCTGTGCAGACGCAGTTCTTCCTGTGGGTGGAAGGTATATCTGCTGGGGGCTGCCCCCGGCGTGGCCGAGGCTGCGGCCCAAAACCTGATCGAACAATACGGTACGCAGGTCGTCGGCTGGCACGATGGCTACTTTACCCCGGAGGAGCAGGCCTGGGTCATCGGTGAGATCAATGAGAAGAAGCCGGATATTCTTTTCGTCGGGCTGGGTGCGCCGCGGCAGGAATTCTGGATAACTGAGAATAAGAGCAAGCTGCGGGTACCGCTGGCTATTGGTGTGGGCGGTTGTTTTGACGTTATCTCCGGGAATTTGCAGCGTGCGCCCAAGGCCTTCCAGAAGATGGGTATTGAGTGGCTGTGGCGTTTGCTGAAGGAGCCCTGGCGGTACAAGCGAATGATGGCACTGCCGAAATTCGTATTGCTGGTGAATCGTGAGGCGCGGCGCAAGAAGATGCTGGCGGCTGAGAATCAGCCCCAGCCCAAGAAAAAAGTCCGCGGTAAATAGGACGATCGGGGTATCATACCGCAAAAGTGAAAGTTTACGCCCTCCGGGGCTGTAATTATGATGTAGCAGCAACATTTGGTATGCTATTATATTGTGTCACGCGGCGTTTGGGGCGTCGCTCCATCCTGTGATTTTGACCTGTGTGTGCCCGGTGACCGGCCGTTGGCGCGCGTGGGGATTAGAGGAATTCTGTGGGTGGGTTTATCACAAATGTGACAGTGTCGAATAATTAAAAGAGGTGAGATTTTATGAAAAAATTTGCAGCAGCTTTGTTGACGATGGTATGTTGTTTTGCTATGGGCAGTGCTGCTTATGCCTACAGCGACGTAAGCGGTCTGTCCGACGCCGAACAGCAGGCCATTCGGGAGCTTTCTGATCTGAAGATCATTGAGGGCTATATTGACGGTACTTTCCGCCCGGAGGATAGCCTGAGCCGTGCCGAGTTTGCCAAAATTGCCGGTCTGGCGATGCAGGAGCGCACCGGTGCTTTGGTGCCGGAGACTGCCGCTGAACTGAAATTCTCTGACGTGGTGCGGGATGGCTGGTATGTCAGCCATATCTCGGGTGCGGTATCGCTGGGGCTGATGCAGGGTGATGCCGAGGGGACATTCCGTCCGAATGACGTCATCAGCCGGAGTGAGGTCGTGACGGTGCTGATGCGTGTATTGGGCTATGATGATGCAGAGCTGGGCGGTACCTGGCCGAATAATTACCTGAACAAGGCGCGTGAGATCGGCCTGTATGAGGGAAGCCTGACCGCAGGCGAATGCAGCCGTGCCGATGCGGCGACGCTGACGGCGACTATGCTGAAGCTGCCGCTGGCCGAGGAAGCGGTGACCGACCCGGAGGTAGCGGTGGATGATTTTGGTCTGATTACCGCACTGAATGGGCATAATGTCACTATGTACAGCTTTGAGAGTGGCCAGAAGACCTGGAAAATCGCTGAGGACTGCGAATGGAGCGATGATATCGGTGAGCTTTGCGACGGTATGATGATCAATTATCAGGCCAATGCCGCCGGGATGCTGCTGAAGATCTCCCGCGAGGATATCAAGGTCAACGCGCTGCCGGATGCTATGATCGCTGACGGCAAGATCACCCTGGGCGGTAAGAAATATACCATCAGTGATGATGCCGATGTGCTGCTGATGAACAGCGCCGGCGGTGTCAGCTCGATTGCGGCCGAGAAAGTCATTGACAGCATTTATGTAGCCAGCCTGCGCTCCTCGCGCTATCAGGCGCCGCTGCAGTATGTACTCTCGGGTAATACCGTGGTCGGGCTGGTGATCGGTGATTACGGTGCCAAGGCCGAGACGATGTTTGGTTATCTGGAGTATTACGGCGAGGGCGCTGATGGTACTGTGGTGCAGTTTTATGGTGATGATACCTATTATCTGTGGGATTATGTCGGCAAGGGTGATAATGAAGATCCGCAGTATGACGTGCTGTATGCCTATGATTATGATGCAGACGGTATCGAGGCATATGAGGTAGCGATTGAGGCTGAGCAGATTGGCAAGTATAGCAAGAATGACGCTGATAAGAAGGATGATGTAGTGACCCGTGTTGGTGCGATTTGTCAGGCTGTGGATGCAAACG
>JAFQHB010000033.1 GCA_017398165.1 Bacillota bacterium | reverse complement strand
TGGTATCGGCACTGGGGCTGGGCGGCTGGTACAGCGTGCTGGCACTTATCCTGGTGCTGAACAGTGCGCTTTCGCTGGTATATTACGCCTCCGTCATTCGTGAGATGTATATGCGCCAGCCCGAGTATGAGCTGGGCGAGGGCGGCGGATTCTCTTATACTGCCGCACTGTGGCTGGCGGTGGCGCTGCTGGTGGGTCTGGGTCTGCTGCCCAACCAGTTGACTGAGATTTGTTTGGCCGCTGCTGCGGCGATATTGTAGAGGAGGTCAGGGAAATGAGTATTGTTTCTGTTTTGCTGGCTTTGCCTCTGCTGGGTGCGCTGTTGATACTGGCCCTGCATAAGATGCCGGGGATGGCCAAATATATCGCGGTGGCCAGCTCTTTGCTGACTTTTGTCGGCAGTATGGTGATGCTGGCCGATTATGATAAGGCTGCCGAGGGCTTTCAGTTCGCGCAGCTTACTGAGTGGTTTCCGGCCTTTGGTGTTTCCTTTGCAGTGGGTCTGGATAGCCTCTCGCTGCCGCTTTTTATGCTGACGACGCTGCTGTGCTTTCTGGTGGCCGTTTATTCGTGGAACGTCACTGAGCGTGCGCCGTTTTACTTCGGTCTGCTGCTGGTGCTGGAGACCGGTGTGCTGGGTGTTTTTTCGGCGCTGGATTTCTTCCTCTTCTATATCTTTTGGGAGATCGTACTGATACCGATGTTCTTCCTGATCGGTATTTGGGGTGGGGCGCGCCGCAGCTATGCTTCGATGAAGTTCCTGATTTATACGCACGTGGCTTCGCTCATTATGCTGCTGGCCATCGGTGCAATGTACTTCGAGGCGGCGGATATTCTGGGGTATTATACGTTCTCGATACCCGAGATCACTGCTGCCGGATTTGATATGGATTTCCAGCTGCTGGTGTTCCCGGCGCTGCTCTTTGCTTTCTGTGTGAAGCTGCCGGTGGTGCCGGTGCATACCTGGCTGCCGGATGCACACGTAGAAGCGCCGACTGCGGCATCGGTACTGCTGGCCGGTGTACTGCTGAAGATGGGCGGCTACGGCCTGATCCGTGTGGCCTATATGATAAACCCCGGCGCGGCGCTGCAATATACCTGGATAGTGGTGGCGTTGGCACTGCTCAGCATTGTTTACGGTGCGTTTGCGGCATTCACCCAGAATGACCTGAAGAAGCTGATTGCTTATTCCTCCATCAGCCATATGGGTTTCGTGCTGATCGGTATTGCGACTTTTGATTACTTCGGTGTGATGGGTGCGGTTTTCCAGATGGTGGCGCACGGTCTGATATCTTCTATGCTGTTTATGGGCTGCGGTGTTATCCAGCATAATGCCGGCACGCGACTGATCAGTGAGCTGGGCGGGCTGTACACCAGAATGCCGGCTGCGATGACGCTGCTGGTGCTGGCGTTCTTCGCCTCGATGGGTATTCCCGGCTTTATGGGCTTCTTTGCGGAGTTTGAGGTAATGATGGGCGTATTCCGCAGCTTTGGCTGGCTGGTGCTGTTGGTGGCGCTGGGTGCGGTGCTGGCGGTTGCCTATTATCTGTGGGCTTTTCAGCGTGTGGCTTTTGGCAGTGTGCCGGAGCATCTGGCAGGCTGCCGCGATATCCATTGGTTTGAGCTGGCGCCGATGGTGGCGCTGCTGGTGCTGACGGTTTATTTTGGCCTGCAGCCGGATGTGATGGTATCCTATATGGATGCCTCGGTGACCGGGCTGCTGGGCGCTGTGGCCGAGATGCTGCAGTAATGCGCCATGTTTAGCTTGTTCAGACCGACTGCCTGTTTTGACAGGCTGGCCGATATCGACCTTGCCGAGGTGCGGCGTCAGGGGTATCGCGTGCTGCTTTTTGATGTTGATAACACCATCACCTGCTGGAACAGCGGGGATATCGCGCCGGAGGTGGTGCGCTGGTTTGGGTGGCTGCGTGAGGAAAACCTGCGCGGCTGTATCATCTCCAACAACTCGGCCGGGCGGCTGCAGCCGCTGGCTGATGAGCTGGGGCTGGATTTCGTGGCCAAGGCACGCAAACCGCTGCCTTTCGGTTATCGGCAGGCGATGCGGCAGATGGGCGGCGAGCAGACAACCACGCTGATGATCGGCGATCAACTGATGACGGATATTCTGGGGGCCAATCTGGCCGGGATATCCTCGGTGCTGGTCACTCCGATCGACCTCAGCCGGGAATTTCGCTGGACGTACGTGAACCGGCGTATCGAGAAGCTCATCCGCAGGCCTGCGCTGGCCGGTGTGCCGCGTGGCCATTTCTGAGGTGCATAGTAAAATTTTTGAGCTCAAACTGCATAAGATAATGAATATGAGCCCCGGCTGTATCGTGATGATGCTGCCGGGGCTTTTTGCTGTGGGCGCTTGTCATACCCGGACTATCAGGTGCATAAAAATAGGCAGACAGGAGAGGAGGCGCGGGCTATGGCGAACCGGGATCTTTTCATTGGCGGGCAGGATTATCAGGCGTATCGCGGTAATGTGCGTCCGGCTGCGGGCGGCGGCATAATACGGCGGCTGCTGGGACAATCCGTGGCGGCATTGGTGATATTCGGCGGGATAGTGGGGCTGTATGAGCAGGAGAGTGCGCTGGGCGAGGGGGTGCGCTACGTGGTGGCGCTGGCCTCGGCGGATCAGCAGGAGATAATGGCGGTGGGGAATTTTTCTGATTTTATCGGTCAATTTGCTGGTGGTGTGGGTGCTGATAGTGTGATAGGCGGCGATACCGATGGCGAGGTGGCGGCTATGGGCAAAGACAATGCTGCCGACATTGATCCTGCTGCTGTAGGTAGCGCCGGGGCGGAGGATGATGCGGCTGCGGCATCTGCCGGTATCGGGGACGATGCGTATATGGCGGCTGCCGCGCTGGACAGCGATGGTGACCCGGTGATGATATTGCCGGCCAGCGGTCTGATGGAGAGTGCTTTTGGTGATATAGACGCCAACGGGCTGAGTGTGGCCGGGCTGAAGATATATTGTCAGGGTGAGCAGCAGGTAAAGGCGGCGGCAATAGGCCAGGTGACCGAGGTTCTGGCCGGGCAGAGCATACTGATTATGCACAGCGGCGGGATAGAGAGCCGGTATTGCGGTGCTATCATCCCGGCCGTAGCGGTGGGTGATATGCTGCGGCAGGGGCAGACCATCGGCACGGTAGAGGAAGGCGAATTGCTCTTTCAGGTAATGCGGGAGGGCGAGGTGCAGGATCCGTTTCTCTTCCTGCAGGGGCCGGAATGATACCGGCACTGCTGGCAGCGTGGCTGCTGCATGAGCTGGGGCATTGGCTGATGCTGCGGGTATTGGGGCTGCGTGTCGGGCTGCGAAACCGCTGGCTGCTGGGTGTGGCGGTGGAGATGGATGCGGCCTGTCAGGGCTGGCGCGAGGCACTGGTGGCGGCAGCCGGACCGTCGGCTAATCTGCTGGGGCTGGCGGTGTGCCGGGGTATGGCCTGTCAGGTGGGTTTTGAGGCGAATTTTGTGATGGCAGCGGTCAATCTGCTGCCATTTTTGCCGCTGGATGGCGGTAAACTGCTGCGTGGTCTGCTGGCCGGGGCGTTGGGCTGGCATAGGGTGACCGACTGGCTGCTGTTATGGGGGCAGGGGGCGGCGCTGGCTTTTGTACTCACTATCTGGTATTTTGGCCTGCAGCGTTGGCTGCTGGTGCTGGCAGGGTGGCTGTATCTGGTGGCCCGGCGCGAGAAAAGCTGTGCGCCTTTCGTGTTGGAGAGGGGGCTGGCGGCCTGTGTGGGGCAGGCGCGGCGGCCGCGGCGTATTGTGAGGGTGCGGCGGGATATGGCGGTATATCAGGTGGTGCGGCGGCTTTCCCCCGGGTGGCATAATTGGGTATGCTGCGGCGGGCGTTTATTGGATGGGGACGTGTTGGTGCGGGAGATGTTGGCGGGCGAGGGGCTGCGGGCTGTGGGGGAGTATTTTGCAGCGTGAGTATGATTTCCCCTGGGCGCACGGCGGGCAGGGTGCTTTGCCGGGGGATATGCTGTGAGAGACGGGGTGGGTGATCTTAGGTGAAATGTATGTGTGGTATCAGAAAATATGGGGTGGAAAAAAGGGAAAAGACTATGATTTGACGAATAAAATATGGTTGTACAGCCTGCCGGTGCGATGGATGGGTGTCGGCAGGGGATTAGCCTGAGAATTTGTTTGTTTAAGGGGAAGATCATAGTGTCAAAGGCAGTGAAGAGTTGGACGGCGGAGGTCGAAAACAGGCTTTTGCCGTATGTGGACAAGCCGGCACAGTATTTGGGCGGCGAATTTAACAGCATTGAGAAGGACTGGGACAGTGTTGCGGCTACTATGGCGCTGCTTTTCCCGGATCTGTATGAGATAGGGATGTCGCATCTGGGTATGCGGATCCTGTATGACGTAGTGAACAGCCGGCCGGAGTATCTGCTGGAGCGCAGCTTTGCCCCGGCGGTGGATATGGAGCAGCTGATGCGCGAGAACGGTATCCCGCTTTTTACCTGGGAGAATTATCACAGCGTGCGGGATTTTGACATCGTAGGCGTGACACTGCAGTATGAGATGAGCTTTACTAATATTCTGAATATGCTGGAGCTGGCGGGGATACCCCTGATGGCGGCAGAGCGCCGGGATTGGGAGTATCCGCTGGTGATTGCCGGCGGCCCCTGTGCATACAACCCGGAGCCGTTGGTGGATTTCTTTGATCTTTTCGTCATCGGTGAGGGCGAGGAGGTAGAGCTGGAGCTGCTGGATCTCTACACCGCCTGCCGGGCCGAGGGCGTGAGTCGGGATGAGTTTTTGCACCGTGCCTGCTGCATACCCGGTATTTACGTGCCGCGTTTTTATAAAGCCACTTATAACGAAAAGAACGTATTCGCCGGCCTTACCCCGGCAGAAGAGGCCCCGGCAGACCTGCCGCTTACCGTGCGCAAGCGCATTCTGCAGGA
>JAFQHB010000032.1 GCA_017398165.1 Bacillota bacterium | reverse complement strand
TCGAACCTGCGGCCCTCTGGTCCCAAACCAGATGCGCTACCAAACTGCGCTACATCCCGCCAGACCATCGCTCATTATTATAACGAAACGTATGACAAAAGTCAATTGCCAACTTGCCGCCCCGGCTCTCTGATATCCAAGAGCCAGGGCAACACACCGGCCCGGCTCAGAGCAGACCTGCGTCCTGCATATCCTGCAGAGTACGGCATACCGCCAGCTTGGCGTGATAGCGGCTCAGCCCGCCCTGGAAATACGCTATATAAGGCTCACGCACCGGCGCATCGGCCGATATCTCGATCGAACTGCCGCTGACAAAGGATCCGCTGGCCATAATGACCTGATCGGTATAGCCCGGCATATCCCACGGATCGGGCCGCGCATAGGAATCCACCGCCGAATACCGCTGGATACCACGGCAAAACTCCAGCAGCAGGTCACGCCGGCCAAACTGGATAGCCTCTACGATATCCGAGCGCATCTCATCCGGGCGCGGCGATACCTGAAAGCCCAGATTCTGCAGCATCGCCGCGGTAAATACCGCCCCGCACAATGCCTCACCCACGATCTGCGGCGCCAGGAAAAGCCCCTGATAAAACACCCGCTGCGGCATCAGCGAGCAGCCGACCTCAGCACCGATACCGGGCGCCGTCAGGCGTGCCGCCGCACGCTCCACCAGATCCCTGCGCCCGGCCACATAGCCGCCGCAAGGCGCGATACCGCCGCCGGGGTTTTTGATGAGCGAACCGGCGATCAGATCCGCACCGACCTCGATCGGCTCCACATCACTGACGAACTCCCCGTAGCAGTTATCCACAAAGACGACGATATCAGGGCAGCGCTGCCGTACCGCCGCGATGATGCCGCGCAGCACCACCATATCCAGCGCCGGACGCCAGGCATACCCGCGCGAACGCTGGAAAGCCAGTATTTTGGTCTGCGGGCCGATAGCGTCAACGATCACATCTGCCCGCAGGTCATTAAAGTCCACATCCACCTCCCGGTAGAGTGCGCCGCTCTCCAACAGCGAGCCGGGAGTCTCACCGTGCAGGCCGATGATCTTCTGCAGTGTATCATAGGGACTGCCGACATACAGCAGCTCATCCCCCGGCAGCAGATTAGCCAGCAGTGCCAGACTGATGGCGTGCGTGCCGGATACTATCTGCTGACGCAGCAGACAGGCCTCCGCACCGAATATGGCAGCATAGACCTCCTCCAGCGCGTCACGGCCGACATCACCATAGCCATAGCCGGTGCTGTCCTTCATATGGTTCTCGCTGATGCGGGCCTCCCGCATAGCGTCCAGCACCCTGGCGAAATTTTTCTCTACTATCGGGGCGTGGCGCAGGCTGAATTCCTGCATCGTCTGCTCGGCCAGCACCGCCGCTTCTTTTATCGACATTCTCTCCACAGATACATACCTCTTTTCATATCTATACCGCACAATACCCGGTCAAATCAGACGCACTGCCCAGCCGCAGCCGTTATTCTCAATACTCGCTGGGGAATTCGATATTCTCCCCCGGCGCCACCGTCGATACAGCGTGGCGGAATACCATCTGCCGCTTGCCGCCGGATTCCACTATCAGTACGTCTTCATCATAATGCAGCAGCACACCCTTTAGCTGGAAACCATTCAGCAAAAAGAAAACCGCAGGCACAGCGCGGTATTGCAGCTCGTCCAGAAAATACTCCCTGATATTATAACATTCCTTCAAGGCACCATCTCTCCCTGTCCCGCAGCGTAATACTATATAATATCACCGCGGACAAGGCACAGTGCCTGCTTACAGATCACCGAAATGCCCGTGTACCGCCGCCAGCACCCCAGCCAATAATTCTTCATCGGCCGCCGCACCGGCATCAAACCAACGTATGCGGCCATCCCGCCGCCACCACGTCAGCTGGCGTTTGGCAAAACGCCGGGTATCGCGCTTGATCAGGCGCACCATCTCGTCATAGGTCAGCTCACCGTACAGGTATTGGCACATCTGGCGGTAGCCCAGCCCCTGCATCGGCTTTAATTCCGCGCCAAAGCCCATATCCAGCAAACGCTCGGTCTCGGCCTGCAGCCCATCAGCCAGCATAATATCCACCCGCTGCTCGATGCGCCGGTAAAGCTGCTCCCGTTCACGATGCAGCCCCAGCAGCAGCACGTCATAAGGTGCTTCGGCGGCAGGCTGTGCCGCCGGCGGCTGGCCTGTCAGCTCGATGACCTCCAGTGCCCGTATCAGACGCCTGGCATCCTGCGGTGCTATCCTGGCCGCAGTATCCGGGGCGATAGCCGCCAGACGCTGATGCAGAGCATTACCGCCCAGCGTGTCATACTCCTGCTGCAGGCGTGCCCGCAGCACTTCATTACCACCGGCATCCTCGCCAAAGGTGTAGCCGTCGGTCAGTGCCTGGATGTAGAGCATACTGCCGCCCACCAGCAGCGGCAGCCTGCCCCGTGCGGTGATATCCCGGATACATTCCGCCGCATCCCGCTGGAAATCCGCCACGGTATAGGGCTGATCGGGGTCAGCGATAT
>JAFQHB010000031.1 GCA_017398165.1 Bacillota bacterium | reverse complement strand
TGAACGGGAGGCTTTGACAGTTTGTACCGTTATTATATCTACTGCTTACATCTTCTCTATCAGGGCAAAAACCGCCGCCTGCTTTTCCGCATCAAGGCGCGACCAGCTATCGAGCAGTCTGCGCTGCGATTCTGTCAGCGAAACAGGCGCATCACCTTCGGCAAAAAGCTGCGACAGCGTAATACCAAAGGCCGTACAGATTTTCTCAAGAGAGGGTACAGTCGGCACCATATTCTTGCGATACCAGGAGGATATAGTGTATTGCGGCAGACCGGAGCGTTCTGCCAGCTGATACTCCGTCCAACCTCTTTCTTCCCTGTATGCGGCTATAACTGCCAGAATATCTTTCACCACACTCACCCCTGCTTGTGTTCTTCGTAAATTATACTTCGGCAAATCGTTGCACTTTAATCACTTTAATCACTTTTATCACATTATTTTAATGATATTCACAACGAGTGTCTATTTCTGCTCCGAGGAGCAAAGCCCCCCCAAAAAACCCTACTTCAGCTTCGGCTTGAGATACTGCCCGGTATAGCTCTGCTTGCAGGCAGCCACTTCCTCCGGCGTACCCGCAGCCACAATGCGCCCGCCGCGGCCGCCGCCCTCCGGCCCCAGGTCGATGATGTGATCGGCACACTTGATAACGTCCAGATTATGCTCGATGACCAGCACAGTGTTGCCGGCATCCACCAGACGGTTCAGCACCTCCAACAGCTTGCGGATATCGGCAATATGCAGACCGGTGGTGGGCTCGTCCAGAATATAAAAGCTCTGCCCCTGGCTGCGGCGTGAAAGCTCGGCCGCCAGCTTCACCCGCTGCGCCTCGCCGCCCGAGAGCGTAGTGCCGCCCTGGCCAAGCTGTATATATCCCAGACCTACGTCCTGCAGCACCTGCAGCTTGTGCGCGATGCGCGGCACATTGGCGAAGAAATCCACCGCCTCGTCCACCGTCATCGCCAGCACATCGGCAATACTCTTGCCCTTATACCTGACATCCAGCGTTTCGCGGTTATAACGCTGCCCCTTGCAGACCTCACACGGTACGTAAACATCCGGCAGGAAGTGCATCTCGATCTTGATAATGCCGTCACCCTTACAGGCCTCACAGCGACCGCCGCTGACGTTAAAGCTGAAACGCCCCGGCTTGTAGCCGCGCATTTTGGCCTCCGGCAGCTGCGAGTACAGCTCGCGTATCAGGCTGAACACCCCGGTATAAGTGGCAGGGTTGGAGCGCGGCGTGCGTCCGATGGGACTCTGGTCGATGTCGATCACCTTGTCCAGATGCTCCAGCCCCTCGATGCGGTCATATTGGCCGGGCATCACCCGTGCCTTGTTCAGCTTGCCGGCCAGTATTTTATACAAAATCTCATTGACCATCGTCGATTTGCCGCTGCCCGATACCCCCGTTACGCAGATAAACTTACCGAGAGGGAATTCAACGTCAATATGCTGCAGGTTATTCTCGGCACAGCCGCACAGCTTCAGCACATTCCCATTGCCCGGTCGCCGCAGAGTGGGCACTTCGATCTTCTCGCGCCCGCTGAGATACTGCCCGGTGATGGAATCCTGACACTCCATCACCTGCTGCGGCGTGCCGGCCGCCACTATCCTGCCGCCGTGCCGCCCGGCACCCGGGCCGATATCCACGATGTAATCCGCCGCCAGCATCGTTTCGTCATCGTGCTCCACCACGATCACTGTATTGCCAATATCCCGCAGCCGCTGCAGCGTGGCAATGAGCTGGCTGTTATCCCGCTGATGCAGGCCGATGCTGGGCTCGTCCAGAATATACAGCACGCCCACCAGTGATGAGCCGATCTGCGTAGCCAGGCGGATGCGCTGCGCCTCACCGCCCGAGAGCGACCCCGCCGCCCGGGAAAGCGTCAGATAATCCAGCCCGACGTTGACCAAAAACTCCAGCCTTGCCCTGATCTCCTTCAGTATCATATGGGCGATGCTTTCCTCACGCTCGGTCAGCACCAGCCCGGCGAAAAACTGCTGCGCCTCAAATATCGTCAGGTCGCTCAGTTCGTTGATGTTCATTTCATACAGTTTATCCCGCTTGCCACGGCAGGTCAGCGTCACTGCCAGACTTTCCGGCTTTAGCCGCGCCCCGTGGCAATCCGGACAGGGACTTTCCACCATATATTTCTCGATCTCCTCCCGGATAAAGTCAGAGGTCGAATCACGATAGCGCCGCTCCAGATTGGGCACCATACCCTCCCACGGGCTGCTCATCATCTTGCTGCGGTGATTATAGTCAATATAGGAAAACTCCAGCTTTTCCTCGCCTGTCCCGTAGAAAATATTGTCCAGATACTCACGGGGCAGTTCCTTTACCGGTACGGTCAGCGAAAAGCCGTATTTCTTCGCCGCCGCCTCGATAAAGCGATAATGCCAGCCGGAGAAATTCTCGCTCCAATGTGCCAGCGCACCCTCGGATATCGAAAGATCCTCATTAACGATCAGCAGCCGCTCATCCACCTTCATGCGAAAGCCCAAACCCGAGCAGGACGGACACGCCCCGTACGGATTGTTAAAAGAAAACATCCGCGGTGTCAGCTCTTCCAGACTGATACCGCAATCCGGACAGGCAAAATTCTTGTTAAAACGCATTTCCGCGGTGGTATCTGCCGCCTCACCCTCCGGCACATCCGCCGCCGGCTTCTCGGCCAGCACCAGCAAATGCCCTCCCGACATTTCCATCGCCGTGTCGATAGATTCCGCCAGACGCTTGTTGATGCCTTCCCGCACCACCAGGCGGTCAATGACCACTTCCAGGCTGTGCTTCTGCTTTTTGTTGATCTTGATCTCCTCGTCCAGCGAATAAATCTCGCCGTCCAGCCGCACACGCACATAGCCATCACTCTTCACATCCGCCAGCAGCCGCTGGAATTCACCCTTGCGCCCACTCACCAACGGCGCCAGCAACTGCAGCTTTGTTCGCTCCGGCAGTGCCATCAGCGCATCCACGATCTGATCGAGGGTCTGCTGGCTGATCGGCTTGCCGCATTTCGGACAGTGCGGCTTGCCCACGCGGGCATACAGCAGACGCAGATAATCGTGTATCTCCGTCACCGTCCCGACGGTAGAGCGAGGGTTGCGGTTGGTGGTTTTCTGGTCGATAGCGATTGCCGGAGATAACCCCTCGATGAAATCCACCGCCGGCTTTTCCATCTGCCCCAAAAACTGCCGCGCATAAGAAGAAAGGCTCTCCATATAGCGGCGCTGTCCCTCGGCATATATCGTATCAAAAGCCAGCGAACTTTTGCCGCTGCCGGAAAGACCGGTCAGCACCACCAGCTTGTTGCGGGGTATCTTCACATCAATATTCTGCAAATTATGCTGGCACGCACCTTTTACATAAATATAATCCTTTTCCATCCTGCATACACCTCATCGTCTATCAGTTTATCCATACAATATCACAGTTTTTCAAGTTATTCCTGCTCCCCCCGAGGGGCAAAGCAGCCCCGACCCCTCTACTCACAGCCCACTACCCTTTCGGGCACTTCCGCCCCTGCCTGTACTCGAATGAGTGTACCCGTAAGGGTGAAAGGGTAGTGGGACGGCAGAGCCTTGCAAGCGTAGAACCAACCCCACAAAGCACCAACCTGTCACTCATTATCATTTATCGCTATCTTTCACACCATACCTGCCCATAGCCTTTAATTCCATTATCATATCCCGAGCCTCAGCCGCTTTCTCAAACTCCAACCTCCGCGCCGCCTCACGCATCTCTTTCTCCAGCGTGCGTATCATCCGCTCACGCTCCTTGCGGCTCAGCTTATCAAAGGTCTTGCCCTGCTGTTTCTCCTCAGTCTCCGGCAAAATCGCACTGATGAGGTCCCGCACCTCTTTTTTGACGGTATGCGGCACAATGCCGTGCGCTTCGTTATAAGCCATCTGGATGCCGCGCCGCCGCTCAGTCTCACTGATGGCCGCCTGCAGAGAATCCGTCATACTATCGGCATAAATAATCACCCGGCCGCGCTCATTACGCGCCGCACGCCCGATAGTCTGGATCAGCGACCGATGCGACCGCAAAAAGCCCTCCTTATCGCCGTCAAGGATGGCTACCAGCTCGACCTCCGGGATATCCAGACCCTCGCGCAGCAGATTGATGCCGACCAGTACATCAAAATCACCCAGCCGCAGCTCCCGCACGATAGCCATACGTTCCAGCGTCTTGATATCACTATGCAGATAACGCACCCGCACCCCGGCTTCATTCAGATAATCCGTCAAATCCTCGGCCATACGCTTGGTCAGCGTAGTTATCAGCACTCTGCCGCCACCGGCGGTGACCTTGCGTATCTCGCCCAGCAGATGATCTATCTGGTTGGCGATAGGATGCAGCTCGATCACCGGGTCGACCAGACCGGTGGGGCGCAGCACCTGCTCCACCACCTCGTCGGAATGTTCCAGCTCATAATCACCCGGCGTGGCCGATACATATACCGCCTGTTTGATGCGCTCCTCAAACTCATTAAAGCGCAAAGGGCGGTTATCCAGCGCCGACGGCAGACGAAAACCGTATTCCACCAGCGATTGCTTGCGCGAGCGATCGCCCTCATACATACCGCGCACCTGCGGCAGAGTCACGTGGCTCTCATCCACCATCAGGAAGAAATCCCGCGGGAAATAATCCAGCAAAGTAAACGGCGGCTCACCCTCGGAGCGTCCATCCATATAGCGAGAGTAATTCTCAATACCCTGACAATGCCCGATCTCCTGCAGCATTTCGATATCAAAATTGGTACGCTGCTCCAGCCGCTGCGCCTCCAGCAGCTTGTTATCCGCCCGCAGCACCGCCAGACGCTCGCCCAGCTCCGCCCGGATATCCGCAATAGCCCGCTCCATCGTGCGGTCGCCCGTCACATAATGACTGGCAGGGAAGATGCTGACGTGCGGCAAACGACACAGCACCTCGCCGGTCACGGTGTTGACCTCGGATATCGTCTCGATCTCATCACCGAAAAACTCCACCCGTATCGCCACATCACTGTAACCGGAGGGGAATATCTCCACCACGTCACCTTTGGCACGGAAAGTACCCCGATGCAGATCCATATCGTTGCGGGTGTACTGGTTGTCTACCAGACGGCGCAGCAGGTCATCACGCTCCAGCACCTGCCCCGGCCGCAGCGAGATCATCATTCGCAGATAATCCTCCGGCGAGCCCAGGCCGTATATCGCCGAGACAGATGCCACCACGATGACGTCCCGCCTCTCCAGCAGCGCCGCCGTTGCCGAATGACGCAGCTTCTCGATCTCATCATTGATGGCGGCATCCTTGGCAATATAAGTATCCGAGCGCGCAATATACACCTCGGGCTGGTAATAATCATAATAACTGACGAAATACTCCACCGCATTCTCGGGGAAGAATTCCTTAAACTCGCCGTAAAGCTGCGCCGCCAGAGTCTTATTATGCGCGATCACCAGCGTCGGCCGCTTCACTCTTTCTATCACATTGGCCATAGTAAAGGTCTTGCCGCTGCCCGTCACACCCAGCAGCGTCTGGTGCGGCTTGCCCGCCAGCAGACCCTCCACCAGCCTGTCCACCGCCTGCGGCTGATCGCCCGTCAGTTTATATTTGGAATGTATCTTGAAATCCATACTGCACCCCCGGCAAATCACCTGTCACAAAATCTACCACATC